>JBJTUB010000268.1:0-5057 GCA_046080465.1 Vampirovibrionales bacterium
AAGACGGCATCCTAGATAGGCTTCTGTGACTGGAGTTCAGACGTGTGCTCTTCCGATCTCGCTTGTCGGCTTGTGTCACCTGCGGTGACGTAGAGAGGCCGTTCCTCCCTCTCTACAACTCTCCCCCCTGGGTTTATTAACGGCGGCTAACACCCCCGTTGCCCCCCGAAAAAGAAACCAGTTCTTACGCGATTCAATGTGAGAATTGGTATAAGTCTCTAGTTGGTGGGTGCCAAGCAGGGAGAGCTTCCGCCCGTGCGATGAATGCCCAAGCGAATAACTTTTGACGCAGGTTCTATTTATGCGAGAGCGAATGCTCCCCCTTGACCCCACTTTGGCCTTCAGAGCTACGCAATTCAGGCCAAAGAAAATTCCCATCTTCTTTGAGTGGTCACAGAAACGAAATATCGACTCCCCACTTTACGAAACCAACGTCCAGTGACTCATTGCACAGGCCGAATGGCCTTCATTGCACGGGCGGAAGCCCAAAGACCGTGGCCTAGAAGTTACGGAAGGACACTTGTAGCCCAAACTCCGCCCCTTCCGATTCAAACACTAAAAACAAAAACGGCGTGTTTTTAATGGGGTTCGTAATTTGATGATTCGTTCCCACAATAATTTGCGGTAACGATAAGCGATACAACGAGTCGCTACTTTCCGACAGGCCAATTTTCGCCCGCCCAGAAATCATGTTAATCAGCTCGCCTACGCCATCCACCAAGTCGTTATCGGCCACATCCTCTGGCCCCAGCCCCAACAGCCGAGCCACAAACAACCGTGCTAAATCGGCCGTAAAGCTTAAGGCTAACATGCCTTCACCGTGCTCACCAGAAATACCAATCAAGCTGGTTACATCGCCTGTGGGCGTGTAATCCAACGAGGGTAAGACTTCCTTCAACTGTGTCGGGGCACCGACCATGGTACCTAATACTTGCATTACGGCATCGGCCAAGTTATTCACCAGTTTGGCATCCAGCCCCGATTTCGGCTGTACATTTTGAGTCGTCATCATCATCACAAATGTATGTATCCTTTCCAAAGAAACGCATAACAATTCTAAAGCACGAGTTGATCTTGTAAACATTCCACCATTTTGGTGATTAAATCTTCTTCGGCAAAGGGCTTGGTAAGATACTGTGCTGCCCCTGAACGTACAGCCTCCACCATCTTACTCTGCTCGCCTTCAGTGGTGACCATCATCACAGGGATGCGTTTCCAATCGTTATGAGCCTTAATTTCTCGTAACGTTGTTAAGCCATCCATGTTGGGCATGTTCCAATCCAACAGTACCAAGGCCACTTGCTGTTCATGCTGGGTCAATTTTTCCAAACACGCTAGCCCATCACCCGCCTCCAATACCTCAAACCCGAGTGCTTCAATCGCCCCTGCCATAATTTTTCTCATAATGCGGCTATCATCTACCGTTAAAATATAGGTCATCATTTTGCTTAGTCCTTATCGGTCTATTTAACACATCTCAAACGTTGTTTAGAGTCTTACTTTTTTTGATACACGGTCGTTCGCCCCAGTTGCACAGAGGTAAAGGGAGTATTCAAACCCACCATCGATTCGGTTCCCCCAATCAGCAGATAACCGTTGGGCTTCAACACGCTGGCAAGGCGTTCGTATAAGCCTTCTTTAAACTTTTTGCTAAAGTAAATGGCTACGTTTCGCATAAAAATCATATCAAACTTCCCTAATTTGCTGGGGTCGTTTTGCAAGTTGAACTGTTCAAACTGGGTGAGGGCTTTTACCTCATCCTTAACAAGCCACACCCGCCCTTGAGGCGTAAAAAAGCGTTGCTTACGTTCCTCACTCAAGCCCCGCCCCATGGCGACACAATCGTAACGCCCTAAGCGTGAAAGCATAATATTGCTAGGGGCAATATCGGTAGCGATAATCTGTACCCCCTGCGTGTTGCTCAGCTGGCTACTAGGGTTCCGTTGGGCATATTCAATACAGCTCATGGCAATACTGTAGGGTTCTTGCCCTGTGCTAGAAGCAGCCGACCATATCTTCAACGACCCTGCCCCTTTGTTAGCCAGTAAATTGGGCAGTAACTCGTTTTTAAACGTCTCATAGGGGTGATCATCCCGAAACCAAAGGGTTTCTTTGGTCGTTATGGCATCTACCAGTTTAGGGCGAAGCTCACTTTGCTTACTCCCCTTGGCTAAAGAAATAAACTGACTGTAGGTATCGCAACCGTATTCCGCCAGTAGCTTTACTAAGCGGCTTTCAAGCAAGTATTGCTTTTCAGCACCGATATTCAACGAGCACACCTCTTCCACCAAAGCACACAGTTGGGTTAATTCGTGCGAGGTCATGGTGGGGCCAAAACTAGTTGAGCTTGCAGGACGAGAGATTTCGGCAGTGGAAGCTTCAGCCAGCAACGGACGATTTAACTGCTGCGATGCCGTATTGCCAAGCGTACTGGTGCTAGGGCGTTGCAGACCCTGACTACGTGGAAGCTCATTGAGTGTTGTTGGGCGATGCGGGGCGGGCGTACTGGCCTGAACCCCAGGAAACACAAACCCACCAAACGTCTCGCCTGTATTGGTTCCTGTTGGTGGCACTGGCCGAGCAATACCCCCTGCACTAGGGCGTGCCAAAGTGGAAGTGGAGGTAGAGGTGGAGGCGACTACCTGCTGTTGTTTTTGTTGGTTCATACGCTCTAGCAACGCATCGAGATGCGGCGTGCTAGACGGGGGATTGGCTGTAGAAAACTCTGAATCAAAGGGCGGGGAGGAGGACATCAAGAAACATTCCTTTATACAATCGATTTTTATTTAAGTTTTAAGCTAGATAGTGTCGTCACGAGGTCAAGAATGGAGGAAGTTCAAGGAAAAACAAACGGATTTTGTAAAACGCTTGCGTTTTCTCGCTTGCGGGCGTGTACACAGAAGTACATAACGAAAAAACGGATTGTTTTGACACAGAAGTTACCCAGTATGGGCCTTGTGACGATACTATCTAGAGATGGAGTAACTGACACACCCGCCTAGGCAACTGTTCTAAGGATAACGATTCATCGGCGAGGCCAGCATCATCGGTGGCTTTGGGCATGCCATACACCACGCAACTGCCTTCTGATTGCGTTAGGGTATAGGTGCTTCCCCCTTGCTTTAAGGCTCGCACGCCCTCGGTGCCGTCGCGTCCCATGCCTGTTAAAATCATGCTTAAACTGTTGTTGGGGTACACCTCTTTCGCCGATTTAAACAAGACATCCACGGCGGGGCGACAACTGTTCACGGGTGGCTCCTGTGTGAGCTGAATAAGCACCTCGCCCCTGTTTTTTCCTAGTAGCAGTGCCATATGCGATCCCCCTGGTGCAATGTAGACGTGGTTGGGTTGAGCCAACATGCCTTCGGCTCCTTCTTGCACGGTGAGTGCCGAGGCCTCGTTCAATGAACGTGCTAAGGATTCTGTAAACTTGGGTGGCATATGCTGCACAATAAAAATAGGTACACCAATGTTGACAGGTAACTTGGGGATGAGTTGCATTAAGGCGGCAGGCCCCCCTGTAGACACCCCAATTAAAATAGCTTTAAATACCGTCGTGGGGGTTGCGGTTTGCTTGTTGGGAGTGGCTACCGCAGAGGCCGAGCGAGCAGTACTAGCAGGGCTGGCGTTGCGGGTTGCCTTGCTTAAGGTGGGAGAAGCCACGGGCAAAGCCTCTTTAGCGGTTGCCGCCGCTCTGCGCGTGGGTAGGGTAGGTGCGGCGGGTCGCGTGGAAACAGCGGGGCTAAGATCAGGTGATTCGGGCGAGGGGCTGCTGCCTGCTTGAGTGTCGTTTGCAAACGCAAATGGATGCTCACCCAACGGTGCTTCCTCTGCAGTGGGTAAGGGAGCCACGGCACGAGCTTGCTTACGCTTACGCACTTTATGTTGGCTTTGCTTCCATATCAACGAACGCACAATAGTTACCAATTGTTTACGCAACAAATCTCGGCTTTCCTGACCGTTACCGCCTTGGGGCTTTGAGATAAAATCATAGGCTCCCGATTCTAGGGCGGCAATGGTGACCGTCATGTTGCTTTGGTTATGCCCTGAAGCCATGACTACCAACTGTTTAGGAAACAGCTTGCGTATTTGGCGTAAGGCCTCTAGGCCATTCATGCCAGGCATTTCAACATCTAAAAACACCACATCCACTTGGGTACCTTGCAATAACATACGCACCGCATCTTCGCCATTACTGGCCGTTGCCGTGACGGCCACCCCCGAAATACCTTCTAAGGTTTTCACCATTATTTTACGAAACAAGCTGGTATCATCCACCACCATGGCCGTAATACGAGTCTCCCGTTGATGGTGGGTAAACGTGCTGGTGTTGGTTTGTGTGCTAGATGTTGAGCTGGGAAGCGTCATGGAAGCATCTTCTTTCTAAGCGGCGGTTTTGTGCTTGCCTTCGTGGAACTCTTCTTCTGTAAACAGAATGTGATCCAAGTTCAGAATACTCACGACCCCTTCATCTAACTTCACCACACTGGAAAGAAACTGTCCATCCAAATCGCCGATGTTGGCGGGGGGAGGATCCAGTTCATCGGTATTGACGGTGATAATATCGCCGACGGCATCAATCACAACCCCGACTCTATCCACGTTGCCCTCCGTGGCACCATTGTACAGTTCCTGAGCCGTTTTAAGAATAATAGTGTGGGTTTCGGCCTTAACTTCAAGTTTACCTAGGCCCAGCATCTGCTTTAAATCTAAAAGAGTCACAATTTGCCCCCGCAAGTTAATGAGTCCTTCAATGTGCGGTGCGGCCAACGGCACCGAGGTTGAATGCGTGTAGCAGGTAATTTCTCGTACAGAAAGAATGTTAATACCAAATAGGTAGTCGTCTATACGAAAGGTGACAAATTTTTCTTGAGTCGTCATCATCATCAGGATCAACTTTCTAAAGTACATTTGTAACAAATAAATTTGCTACTCTACATCATGTGTTGCCCTCTTTATTTTTTACGCTTTGGTTTAAAAAAGAAGGGTGCTATAGGGGCTTCGCCCCTATAAATAATCGAGAGTGTTAACTAAAGGTTGTTTACAAACTGTGTTAG
>JBJTUB010000269.1:0-2102 GCA_046080465.1 Vampirovibrionales bacterium
GTTGTAACCAATGGAATACGTTTAGGGCTAGCCTTCTACGAAGCCATTCAACACATCTTTGGAAAAGAGTCGTAAATTATTTAAAATACTATAACCGTACCCGATTAAAATGTATCGGTTACAAAGCCCCTCTTGAACATCTTTGTAATCATGCGAAACAATACACCTAAGGGAGAGGGGGTAGGAACGCAATACCTACATGCCGTTTTACGCAACCCATACTCGCTCCTTCATCGCATGGGCGAATGCCCCCTCACCCCAGCCCTCTCCATAAGGGAGAGGGGGTAGGAACGCAATACCTACTTGCCCCTTGACGCAACCCATGCTCATCCCTTCATTGCACGCCCGAATGGGCTTCATCGCACAAGCCGAATGGTTTTAGCGGGCGGAGGAGCGGAGTTCGGTAAGGAAGGCGGTTAGCTCTTTGTTCACCAAATCGGCCTGAGTGTTCACATCTACCACCGAGTTGCGGACACGGTTTACCTGCAGCATAAAGCTTTCGGCACTGTGGCTTACGTTAATTAAGCTATGGCTAATATCCTGCAAGGTGGCGGTTTGTTCTTCAACGGCGGCGGCAATATTGCTGGAAGCTGACGATAGGTTGCCAATCAACCCCGATACATCCTGCACACTGCCCGCACTGTGAACGGCCTCTTGCTGAATGAGTCTAATCTGTTCGCCAATATCCTCCGTAGCTTTAGCCGTTTGACGAGCCAGCTCTTTAACCTCGCTAGCCACTACGGCAAAGCCTTTGCCAGCTTCGCCTGCACGGCTGGCTTCAATCGTGGCGTTTAAGGCCAACAGGTTGGTTTGTTCAGTAATGGAACGAATTAAATCGACCACGCCCCCAATCTTTTTAGTGGTTTCGGTTAAGTGCTGCATTTCGTGAGTGGCTTCGTTAGTTTTACCCGCCACGTTATCGGCAATATGGCTGGTATGGCTTAGCTGTTGGCTAATCTCTGAAGCCGCCGCCGACATTTGCGTAGAAGAAGCCGATACCTGATTCACGCTTTGCGTCGTGCTGTTGGCTTCCTCTTCCATGTTTTCCGCAGCGTGTGCCAAATTACCCAACTGGGTTTGCATACTACTCATGCTGTGTTGCACTTGCTGTTCTAGCTTATCGGCTAGGGAAAGTAGGTTACTGTTTAGGCGGTTTTTCTCTTCCAAGTTTTGCTTAAACACTTCCACCGTGCCAGCCATTTCGCCTAATTCATCGTGGCGATGCTTGTTAGGTACATCCACATTGGCGTTGCCTTTAGCCAAGAGTTGCATCACTTTATTCAGGGCTTCCAGTGGTTGAGCAACATCACGAGCCACCCAAATACCTAAAGCACCTAAAGCACCGCTTAACAACAGAGCAATCAAAAGCGTACTAAGCTGCATTTGTTGCAAGGGGGCGTTCAACTCCTGTTGGCTTTGCTCGCTAACCAACGCCCACGTTACCCCTTGATATTCAAACGGGGTAGCGTGAACTTCTGTTGCTTTACCATGGTTAAACCCAATAAACTGCGAGTGCTTTTCTAAGGCTTGCTTATAATCCTCACCCACTTTGGTTTTTAAAATATCCGTTTCGCCCTGCTTGGTAAACCTTGAATCACTACGGTAGGTTAAATCTTTCCCTAGCAAATAGGTTTCGCCCGTTTCGCCAAGACCTTCTTTGGCTTGCATAATCGTGTTCATTTTACCTACAGGCATTTGAAACATCAACACGCCGATGGTTTGCTTCCTACTCGCATCAAACAAGGGTACCCCAATAAACGAAGCGGGTACGTTATTGCTGGGGGCGTACGATTTAAAATCGGTAAACGAAATAAGGTCTTTGGCAGTTGGGGTACTTCCCTTGGCTAACGATTCTTTAAACACCTTGGCCAAATCGGTATCTTTCCACTGGCCGTGGAGTAAGTTGGTGGCGTAATCCAGCTCCTTAAACACGGTGTACACCAAATCGCCTTGAGTATTCACTAAAAAGACATCGTAATAGCCACGCTCATCCACCAACTGCTTTAAGAACGGGTGGAACGTAGCATGAGCTTGAGAATACGCCGAACCATCGTTAGCCTGCATCAACTGATGCTTACTGCCAAGGGGGTTCGGGTTTTGAT
>JBJTUB010000270.1:0-1249 GCA_046080465.1 Vampirovibrionales bacterium
CTGCCCCGCTGCCCCCTTTAGCATGTTATCAATTACGCTGGTAATCACTACCCGTTGGGTGCGTTCATCCAGCACCACGGCGATATCGCAGTAGTTGCTACCCCGCACATGCTTGGTTTCGGGTTGTTCGCCTTGGGGCAATACCCGCACAAAGGGATGAGGGGCGTAGGTGGCCTCGTACAAGGCTTGAAGCTCGGTGGCAGTTGTGGCTTGGTTGAGCTTGGCCACGGTGGTGACAAGCATCCCACGATTCATGGGGATGAGGTGGGGGGTAAAGCTCACGGTAGCTTCCACGTTGGCAAAGCGTTGCAAGCCCACTTCAATTTCAGGCGTGTGACGATGGCTCGCGACTTTGTAGGCTTTGAGTGTCTCGTTGGTTTCGCAATACTGCAAGCCCAAGGCCACACCTCTGCCTGCCCCGCTCACGCCCGATTTGGCATCAATCACGATACTGGTAGGGTCGATTAGGTTGGCCTTGACGGCGGGTAGTAGTCCTAACAGCGTGCAGGTAGGGTAACAGCCGGGGTTGGCAATCAGGTTGCTTTGAGCAATGGCTTCGGCGTTCCATTCGCTTAGGCCGTAGGTGGCCGTGGCGAGTAGAGCTTCGTGCGGATGGGTTTCGCCGTACCACTGTTGATACAAGGCTTGCGTGGGCAAACGGAAATCGGCTCCTAAATCAATAAAGGTTCGGCCTGTGGCAAGGGCTTCGGGGGTGATGTGGTGGGCGGCCAAGCCGTGGGGGAGTGCCAACAGAATGGCATCCACCTCGTGGGCGTGGGCAGGCCAATCGGCATCGGCAATGCAGGGGGCATCCATCACGCCACGAAAGGCAGGGTAGACGGCGGAAAAAGGTTGGCCAGCGTAGCTTTTACTACTGAGCCAGCCCAGTTGCAGGTGGGGGTGTTGCAGGGCAAGGCGAACCAATTCTTGCCCCACATAGCCTGTGGCACCCACAATGCCAATACGAGTCGGTTGAAAAGAGGGGGGAGAGGAGGGAGTCATTATAGGGGGCTTTCTAGGGACTGTTTGCAAATAAATTACTGTAACTATAGATACCGCTTATGAAACTCAACCAAAAACTTGATTTGACTCATGTATCAATGGGGTTTATAGGGGCGAAGCCCCTATAAATAATCGAGAGTATTAACTAAATAGCTTTAGTATTGACTCTGTGAAAATGAAACGCAATCGCTTGCTCCATATCCTTCAGTGAACGAGAGACAACCTTACCTCGCCGTTTAAATCTTGC
>JBJTUB010000271.1:0-1861 GCA_046080465.1 Vampirovibrionales bacterium
GGAGCGATTTACGTCATTGGATTGCAAGATTTAAACGGCGAGGTAAGGTTGTCTCTCGTTCACTGAAGGATATGGAGCAAGCGATTGCGTTTCATTTTCACAGAGTCAATACTAAAGCTATTTAGTTAATACTCTCAAATAAACTAGGGGGGAGAGTTTGAGAGGGAGGAACGGCCTCTCAAGATTGCCCGTAGGGCAATGCAAAACGAGGAACGTAGAGACCTCGAAAAACCCTTTCGCAGAGTCTTTTATAAGAAACCCTCAAACGTGAGCAATAGGTGTTTAAGCATCAAGCGAGTATGAGAATAGTTTAGCCCCCCCTGCAAATACAAGGTGTAAGGCGGACGAATGGGCCCATCGGCAGAAAGTTCCACCGTAGAGCCATCCACAAAGGTACCACCCGCCATAATCAACGCCGATTCATACCCCGGTGCGTGAGAAGGAACAGGCGTTACATAGGCATGCACAGGGCTACACTGTTGCACCAACTTGCACAAGGCCTCTTGGCGTTCGGGGCTACCCAACCACAGGGTTTGTATCATATCGGCACGGGGTAGTTCCTCCCAACGGGGCGATACCTTCATGCCATAATGCGTTTCTAACAGATAGGCCGCCAAGCTCATGCCCTTCAAGGCTTCTTTCACAATCATGGGGGCAAAATACAACCCTTGCAACAAGGTGCGGGTTTGATTAAACATATACCCCCCGTGCGATCCTATCCCTGGGCAGGTTAAGGCTTCGGCAGCCCGTTCAACACAACTAGCATCGCCCGCCACGTAGCCCCCAGTGAGGGCAATGCCCCCACCCGCATTTTTAATCAACGAGCCTGCCATCAGGTTGGCTCCCACGGCGGTAGGTTCAAGGGGTTCAATAAACTCGCCGTAACAATTATCCACCATCACCACGGCGGTGGGGTTGTGTTCACGCAAGGCCGCAATCAATTGACGCAAGGGGTCTATCGTCAAGGCGGGGCGGGTGGAATACCCCCGCGAACGTTGAATATACAATAACTGAGCCTGTTGAATCTGTCGCACTTCAGCCGAGGTAAAGCTTAGGCGAATCCCTTCCGTCAAGGCCTCGCCTTCAGGGGTTTTAAACACATCCAAGCTTTGGTAGTGGATACCGTAAGCTTGGAGGCTTTGTGTACTGTCGCCTCGCAAGCCAATGACTTCTTCTAGCGTATCGTAGGGTTCCCCCGTGACACTCAGCATGGTTTGCCCTCGGCTCACATTGCCACGCAAGGCCACCGCCAAAGCGTGCGTACCAGAAACAATGTGGGGGCGTACCAAGGCAGCTTCAGCCTGTAACGCATCGGCAAAAATAGCATCCAAGGCATCACGGCCTAAATCGTTATGGCCGTAACCCGTGACGCTATAAAAGTGTTCTTCGCCCAAGCGGTGGGTTTGCATGGCTTGCAATACCCGCTCGGTGGTGGTGTGGCAGGTGGCCTCAAGGGCAGGGAAAACGTGGCGTTGAAGCTCGGCTTCGGCCAAGGTAATCAGGGCATCCGCCTCGGCAGCGGTGCGGGGAGCGGTGTGGATCGTCATTGTTGTTTAGTTTTCTAGTTATACCAATTAAAATCTTAAATAGCGTATTCTTGCGTTTGTCGCTTTGTGTTGCCCGTTGGGCAACGTAGAGAGGCCGGGGCGTTCGCCCCCACAGCGAGGAGGGACAATCGCAATTCTTACGCAAGATCCTCATTGTGAAAAACCTCTCTACAACGCTCCCCCCTAGGTTTAGTAATGGGGGCTAACGCCCCCATTACTCCCCCAAAAAAGAAACCGTTTCTTACGCTATTTAAGTTTTTAATTGGTATAATACTTTAATTGATATTAGAGCATCCCTTGGCTAACCGTGTCCT
>JBJTUB010000272.1:0-4221 GCA_046080465.1 Vampirovibrionales bacterium
ACTTGAGTTTGGTAAACGAAAGAATATAAGACTGTTCGGAAAAATAAGGATTTAACTATATGTAACAAAATGTGACTTCTTTATTTAGAGCTTCTTGGGTCCGTTCGATAGGAAGCATCTAGAGGTTATGGAAAAGTTTTCAATGTCCAGTAATGACTCCAAAAAATGAGATATTGCATCATTGCTAACTATTTTTCGTAACCCCTCTTTGTTTTTACTTGAACCTACTTTAGTAGCGTAGTAAATGGAGTACTTGTTAATATACCTATACATGGACAATTTTTCTCACCTCACGATATGGGCTCATTCCCAAGCAACTATACCCCCCCCCCTCCTCTAAAAAAGTCAAAAACGTCAAGAATTAGATGCAGCCTATAAAGAAGCATTTAATGAAATTAGATCACAAGGGCTAAGAGCCTTTGGACCAGCCAGCGCTTGGACAGGAAATATTTTAAGCAACTCTGGAGCCAATAAAAACATAATGGTCTGTGTTGAGCAAGCCGAGTTTATGGGCAAAGCCCTAGAGCGAAAATTTGGCCCCAAAATTGATGCAGAACTCGTTATTATAGGGAAAGACGATGCTCATACCGTATTAAGAGTACGTGACCCTGATAATAAAGGTAAATGGCTCTATGCAGACCCTTGGGCTGAGGATGCCAATAGTAGAACGTTTACTAGTAACCCTAGAGAGATTTATGGGCTAGAAAATACAGGGGAAGCTGGTATCAATCGGACATTTGATATTCAGCAATTTTAAACAAGCCTCTGCAAAGAGGCTTTCTCACATACAATGATGTATCCTAGACGAGTTAGCCAAGCAACTCAAAAAATAGCTCCCTAAACGACGATACACATCGTGATACCATTTTTAGAAATGAAGGGCGTGTAGTTGATTTCTAGGAGCCTAGACTCGCAGATGAGTGCGGTGTACAGAGACGTACATAAGCTCATCGAGAATCGTAGCGACAACGAAAGCGGCAGACGCCCTTTATTTATGAAATTGGTATGAGTTAACGCTTCTGTTGGATACGTTCCCACAAGGTGTGAGCCAAGGCGGGTGAACACCCCAAGCACGCTTGAACCTCTTGGGGGGAGGCTTGGCTAATGGCCTGCCAGTGCTTAAACTGCTGTAGTAGCTTGCTTTTACGCACGTCGCCCAAGCCTGCAATGGTATCTAATGGGCTGGCCAAGGCAGCTTTATCACGCCGTTGCCGATGTTTGGTAATGCCTAAGCGGTGGGCTTCATCACGCAGTTGTTGCACTAAAAACAGGGTTGGGTCATCGTGCCGAAGTACCACAGGTTGCGACTGATTAGGGAGAAAAATCTCTTCGTAACGTTTGGCAAGAGACACCATGGGAAGATGGCCCAGCCCTGCTTCCTGCAAGGCTTTTTGTGCCGAACTGAGTTGCCCCTTGCCACCATCAATAATAAATAAATCGGGTAAGCCCCAATCGTGGGCGTGGGTAAGCCGACGCTGCATGGCCTCGTAATGACTCAGAAAATCGTCTGGCTTTCCCTCGGCTAGGCGAATATTGAAACTACGGTAGGCCTCTTTGGCTGGCACGCCGTTGATAAACACCACCATGCTGGCCACCGTGTAAGCTCCTTGAAAATGCGAAATATCGTAGCATTCAATCCGTTTGGGGGGGCTGGGTAAGTGAAGCACCTCTGCTAAGCGGTGTAAGGCACGCATGGGGTCGTTTTTAGTACGGGTGGCTTCGTACAACTGGCGTTGTTCTAGGGTGGTACTGGCATTCAGGATGGATAAATTGAGCAGTTCGTGCTTATGGCCTTTTTGGGGGATGGAGACCATCACCCGCTTACCCCGCACGGCCGATAACCAATCGGCCACCAGCTCGGCATCTTCAATCGGGGTGGGCAATAAAACGTCGTCGGGCAAGGCATCGGCCTCTACCTCACGGTAATATTGTAGAATAAACGCATTTAGAGCTTCGGCGGGGGTACTGGCTTCATTCAGCGTTAAGGTAAACGGCTTACTGGCCACCACTTTACCGTAACGAATGACAAGAACATTGAGGGCAATTAAAAACTCATCCGTGGCGTAGGTAATGGCATCCACCTGCAGTTGGTTATCATCGCTAACAATGTGTTGCTTTTGCCCTAGTTGTTGCACGGCTTTTAACCTATCCCGAAGGCTTGCTGCTAGCTCGAACTGTAGATTCTCGCTGGCCTGTTGCATGTGGGTCAGCAAGCGTTGCTCTAAGGCGTGGGTTTGCCCTTTGAGTACTTGAATGGCTTGCTCTAATATGTGGCGATACGCCTCGGGGGTAATTTTCTGTTGGCAGGGCCCCGAACACACGCCAATGTGATAATTCATGCAGAGCTTATCTTTATACAAGGGGGTGGGGCGTTGACGCAGAGGGAAATGCCGTTTGAGAACATCCAGAATATCGTATAACTCACGCCCTTGGGTAAAGGGGCCATAGTAGCGGGTACGTTTACCATTCAGGCGTTTGGGGCTACGGGTGACAAACAGGCGGGGGTAGGCATCATCACTCACCCCTATCCACGGAAAGCGTCGATCATCTCGTAGTAGAATATTGTATTTGGGCTTATGTTGTTTGATAAGGCTATCTTCTAAAATAAGGGCTTCAATTTCTGTGGTGGTGCAAATGGTGTTAAAACGTGCAATGTGTTGCACCATGGCCTTCACTTTGGGGGTGTGGTTGGCGTGGGCTTGAAAATAGCTACGCACTCGGTTTTTAAGCACCTTGGCCTTACCAATGTAAATTAGCGTGCCTTCGGCATCGTACATGCGATACACCCCAGGGCTGGTGGGTAAGTGCTTGAGTTCGGTTTTTAAATCAAACGGGGGGCTGTCTCCCGTTGACTGTTGTGCAGATGGACGAGACATAGTATAGAAACCTTATTTTTCTGTACATATTTAGGGGCTTTTTGCAAATAGTTTTAAACCGCTTCTTTCTTACTTCTTGGTGGCAAGTTGCCCTAACGGGCAACGTTGAGAGGCCGTTCCTCCCTCTCAACACTCTCCCCCCTAGATTATTTATAGGGGCTTCGCCCCTATAAACCCCATTGATACATGACTAAAATTAAGTTTTTGATTGAGTTTCATAATCGCTATCTATAGTTACAGTAATTTATTTGCAAACAGCTCCTAGACAGCAAGCTCACCAAATCTTTCCTAAATGGGGGGAAACGGGGGCGTTAGCCCCCGTTAATAAATCTAGGGGGGAGAGCTTGAGAGGTTTTTCACAATGAGGATCTTGCGTAAGAATAGAGATTGTCCCTCCTCACAGTGGGGGCGAACGCCCCGGCCTCTCAAAGTCGTCTGAAAGACGACACAAAACAACAGGCTTAGGATTGTGCGGAAATAGTATTATTCCAATATAAAAAATAAAACAACTTTTTTCTAACGCTTGCTAGCAATTTGCAAGAATACCTTGTTTTTATTTAATCATCTTACAAGGTTTATTGTGTTGTTCTCTCATTTTTTAAGATTCGCTTTGGTTTTTGCTAGTCCTCTTTTAGTCAATTTTGAATACTCTCTCTCCCCCTCTCTCTTTCAACGTTTTTGGAAAGTGTGACTCTCCATGATTACCCCCACCCCTCAACTCTTAGGGGCACCCCCTACTTATGCTCAACTTTTGGCGTATCAAGCCCCTTCCACACCACTCCCGCTGAGTGATACTTGGTCGTCTCAGGGGGCTGCCACCTCACCTCTAACTTTTGGTACCGTGCCAACCGCCTTGGTTCCCAATACATTACAACAACCCCTATTCACGACACCCACGTCGACAGTGAACCCACTGGCTTCAACGTTTAATACGTCTCCGTCGTTTACCCAACCTTGGGGGCTACAGCAGGCATTGCCCACCAATCCAGTAGTTGCGACCCCTACAACATTCAACGGCTTGCCCCAAACGCTGCCTCCATCCATCCAGCCTCGCCTAGCTATGCCTAACACGCCCTTTGACCCTTTAGCACCCTTGCCTGTGGTAAATCCGCAAGTACTCGCTGCTTCCACGAGTACCCCTAGCACCCTCTCGACAGCTCCAGCTAACAACCCTAGCAACCCTTTAGCTAACGTTAGTCAAGAACAAATTAACGCCGCCGCTAAACAGCTAGGCATTGATCCACGCAACGTACCAGTCTTAGGCAATACGAACGTTAGCAACTCAACCAGCACTCCACGTCAAGAATCAACTGAGGTGGCTAGCTTACCTATTAACCAAGCTACC
>JBJTUB010000273.1:0-3589 GCA_046080465.1 Vampirovibrionales bacterium
CCCTCTCTACAACTCTCCCCCCTAGATTTATTAACGGGGGCTAACGCCCCCGTTGCCCCCGTTAAGGAAGGTCTCGGTGAGCTCGCATTTTAAAAACATACGGAAAAAAAGGATTTAACTATAGAAACCTCTGCAAAAGCCCATTCGGGCGGGCAATGAAGGGTTGAAAGCTAGTTGCGTAAACTCCTTTGGGAAAACAGGTCTATAGGGGCTTCGCCCCTATAAATACTCTAGGGGGGAGAGTTTGAGAGGGAGGAACGGCCTCTCAAGATTGCCCGTAGGGCAATGCAAAACGATGAGCTTAGAACCCTCTAAAAACCCTGTTGCAGAATCTTCTATAGGGCATCGAGCTTGGCGAAGCGGGGGTCGAGGAGCTTTTTGCCCTGCAAGGTATCAAACTGTACGTTGTACAACACCTTGGCTCCTTGCCCTAACACTTGCACCACCGTACCTTGCCCCCACTTGGCATGATCCACCCGATCGCCCTCGTTAAAGCTGGCCGTGGGGGCTGTTGGGGTAGCTGAAACACCCGAAAAACCTGCCACCCCAGCGGTTGAAAGCGTGGTTGAAGGCTGTAGCTGCAAGCGATTTGAAGAGGCCGAGGTTGAAGGTGTAGACGAACGCCCCCCCCCAGCACTGCCCCGTTCAAAGCCCGTGCCGTTCACACGACTCCCACGCCCAAAACGCCCGCCAACGCCGTCACCGTACGTGGGCGTGCTACTGGCTTCAGCATCCAAGGTAAAGGCTCCTGCCAACAAGTCTCGGGGTAGTTCGGTTAAAAACCGACTCGGGGTACTGTACTTCACCTCGCCAAACACCAACCGCCGCCGAGCAAAGCTCAGCAACAACTCATCTTCTGCACGGGTAACGGCCACGTACATTAAGCGACGTTCTTCTTCCATTTGGCTGGCATCGGCCAAGCTACGCCCGTGCGGAAACAAGCCTTCTTCCATCCCCACCACGGCCACAATAGGAAACTCCAAGCCTTTGGCGGCGTGCATGGTCATCAGTGTCAAGCGATCGGGGTCACTTTCGGGGGCGTTATCTAAATCACTCATCAACGAGAGTTGCGAGAGAAAATCCCCAAGTTCGCCTTCAGGAACATTCGCATGGAATTGTCGAGCGACACTCACCAGTTCATCCAAGTTTTCAAGCCGCCCCTCGTTATCCTGCGGATCGTCTTCTTCCAACGCTTTATCGTAGCCCGTACCACTACGAATATCCAGCATCAGGCTATCAATACTGGCACCGTCGTTCATGCGGGTTTTCAACTGTTCCAGCGTTTCAACAAACTGAACCACTCCCTGCAAGGCCTTGCCCTTAAGCTCAGGAATCGCTGCATGGTGTTGCAAGGCCGTGTAAAACGAACATCCGTGACGACTCGCGTACGCATCCACGCCTTCCACGCTTTTAGAGCCAATCCCCCGCCGTGGCACATTCAACACCCGCTTAACGCTAAAGCCATCATCAGGGTTGAACAGCACCGTCAAGTACGCCAAGATATCTTTAATTTCCCGACGCTCGTAAAACTTCAGCCCGCCAATCATGGTGTAAGGAATCCCACGAGCAATTAGCACATCTTCAATGGCTCGGCTTTGCACGTTGGTGCGGTATAAAATACAACAATCTTGCCCACGTTTGTTGCGGGTTTTGGCGGTGTGAAGCAGTTTATCAATCATAAACATCGCCTCATCTCGCTCATCGGTCGCCTCGTATAAATAAATAGGGTTGCCCTGCCCCTTAACGGCACGCAGTTCTTTAGGCAAACGTTCGCCGTTGTTTTCAATCACATGGTTGGCCGCAGCGATAATTGTCCCTGTAGAGCGGTAGTTTTCTTCAAGCTTGATGAGGGTAGCAGGGTCAAAATCTTTCTGAAACCCAAGAATAATACGGAAGTTTGCCCCCCGCCAACTGTAGATAGATTGATCCACATCGCCCACCACCGTGAGGCTACGGTTGTGCCAGTGTTGCTGGGCTTGCTCGGGGGGTTTCTCAATCATGCCATTCAACGATCCTGTCGCAATTAGGCGAATCAGTTCGTACTGCACATCGTTGGTATCTTGAAACTCATCCACTAAAACATGCCGAAAATGGTTGTGGTAATTTTCAAGCAAGGCGGGGTGTTGCTTCAACAGCTTGACGGTGGTTAGCAACAAATCATCAAAATCAAGGGCGTTGTTTTCGGCCAGCTTGGCCTCGTATTTATCAAACAGTTGTGCCAAACGTTCGGTTTTAAAATCGGTGGCGTTGCTAGCGTAGTGGTAGGCATCCAACCCTTGGTTTTTCAACGCACTAATTTGGTGCTTCACGGCTCGGGGGGCGTAGAGTTTTTCATCGAGTTGCAGTTCTTTTAAAATCGCCTTGATGACGGCCACACTCTCGGTTTCATCGTAAATCACAAAATTACTTTTCCACTGGCGACCGTTGGGGGTTTGGTAATGCACAATATCACGCCGTAGCAAACGCACGCACACACTGTGGAAGGTTCCCATCCACACCTCGTTGGCGGTTTGTTCGCCCACAATCTTACCCAAACGGAGACGCATTTCTTTAGCGGCTTTGTTGGTAAAGGTGACAGAAAGCACTTGGCTAGGCCAGACAGGCTGCAAGCCTTGCACCCCTGCCCCTTGTAGTAAAAAGGCAATGCGGTGCGTGAGTACTCGGGTTTTGCCACTGCCTGCCCCAGCCAATACCAACAAGGGGCCGGTACCGTGAATGGTGGCAGCGGCTTGGTTCGGGTTAAGGCCGTGAGTGAGGGCTAGTAAATGGGGGTGGGCTTGCAACGGAGCCGTTAGGGTATCGAGTGTAGGGGTCATCGGGGGCAGTCTCTTTTTTTTGAAACAGAGGAAGGCAAACAATAGATGTTAGTATACCTAAAGTACAACCAAGTTTCAAACAAAGAGCCTCCGCTCTGCCTCTCAAGATTGAACAAAGGACAATGCAGAAAGATAAAAGTGAAAATACACTACTGGTCTATTAAAGAAGATAGCTAAGAGTTTAAAACAAACGAGATCCTAATCGCATCTCTTTAGGGGAAAGACGTTTCTTAACATCAAATAATTCTTTGTAGGTATCAACGTCAAAATACCAAGCTTCTTCGATTTGGTACTCTTTATTATAAAGAATCCAAATTAAGATATCCCATTCATAATTCTTTGCTTTAGCCACGAGGGTAACTTTACTCCCTTTGTTACCACTGGGTCTATTTGCTTTCACTTGGTATCGCTTGCCCTTATAAATAAAATCAAACCCTTTAGTAACAGCCGTTTGATGTTTCATACATTCAGAAAACTCACTTTCTGTACAGCCCAATAGCAAAGCTGCATCGTATTCCGAAAGGGCAGATGTAATAGCTGGAGCAATACCAAAGTTCGCTTGCCACATTAGGGCAATACGCACTAAATCATCTCTGATAGAAGGCATTATTTAGATTTTTCCTCTTTTGATGACAGGAGACCCTAAAAGTCTAGCTGTGTTTGTGGTTAAATAAAGAGTGTTTCCGTTATGTAGACGATCCTCCGAAACATGACTCTTTTTCAGCATCTCGATACGATCCAAGATCCTCGTTATAAACGAGGCATTCGCCACC
>JBJTUB010000274.1:0-10664 GCA_046080465.1 Vampirovibrionales bacterium
CCCTGCTGGATTGCTTGGAATCCGATGAACTTTAGCAACTTTAGCAACTTTTGCATTAGCACGAGTCTGATTTTGATTTTTATCTTGGGGGCGTTTGTAAAGAAAATCGCTATTTTTTTAGAACCTCTCATCTCTGTCCATAAATGGGTTCTCAAGATTGACCAAGGAGGTAGAGTTAAAGAGATGAATCCGTTGAAACAAGGTGTCTAAATTATGACTCAAACGTTCTACATCACCTATAATAGTTTCTAAATTGTCTTTAACGCAATTGTATTGTTCACGAATAGCAGATGCCTTATTCCAATCATCCGAACTTTGAATGATTTTACAGGCGATACGGAGCTGTTCCTCATGACTTAAATCTTCAAAATTATTGATGATTGGAATACCTAAATGTAGAGCTGTTTCGTGAATATAATATTGGTATTGTTGTATTTTACAGATGTTAGTATTAAGAGACCTTGAAACATAGGTCTGTTGTTTGTAAATGGATTTTACAATTTTCAGGACTCCTGACGCTTTAATCACATCACAGGCAACACGTAACTGCTCTTCGTGGCTCAGATCCTCAAATAAATAATAAACAGGCACATTTAAACGCAACGCAGCATCACGAATATAGTATTGATAGCGTAGCTTGGGGGCGATATTAGAATGTAGAGGATCTAACATAGAGGCTTCCTTTGAACACTGATACCAATTAACACAGACATTTAAGAAAGGATTTTCGTAGGGGGCAGAGGATTTTGGTTATAAGAAGATATAGCTCCTACCGAGCTGAGAGAGAGAGAACGCAGACTCTAGGCCACTTTTGAAGTATTTTTATTGCCTCTTTCTTTGGTTTATCTTTTACTTTCATCAAAGTTTAGCATAGTTATGCTTTAATAACGAGTGTCCGTTATTAAAGGTTGAGGCAACACGTCATCATGCTTGATTCTCCTAGCTTGAGTTGCGTGTAATTTTCGTGTAATTTTTTGTGTAACTTCTGCAAAAAATGGAGGTATTTCTCAAACACGAGCAAACACACAAAAGCTTGAAAGCCAAGTATAGTCAAGGGTTTTCAAACATTGTCAATCAAGAACAAAATGCTACAAAGCCTTGCCCTTAGCATTCGAATTCCCTTGGGGGTATTTTTCTTTGTTTTTGTCTTTTTGAGCCAACACATCGAAGGGTTTTTTCCAGTGAACTTGCACTTCTCCGCCCTCTAAGGAAAAGTTCGAAACGAGTATCCGCAATAAATCAGCCTTTTCGAACATTGTCATCTGCTTAAAGGCGTGTACCGTGTTCGATGCAAAATCCACAATCATCAACCCTAAATTGATTTGCTCTTCATTCACGATGGAGAGCTTTTCCCATGTACCGTTTAGCTCTGCTATTTCGGCGTTGTATTGCGTAGACTTCATTAAGTAAAACGTATCGGTAATCAAACCGTCCAACTTGTCTTCATAGGCTTGATTTAGCTTGTGTTCTAGGCGTTTCAACTCTTGTTGAAGAGCCACCCGTCGTTCGTTTATTTCAATCTCTTTGGTTTGATTGACTTCTTTCAGGGCTTTGCGAATCCATGTGCTTTGTTCAGGCGTCATGCTAAGGCATGCCACATGACGTTCAAACTGTTCGACAAGAGCTTCTTCACGGATGTACTTGTCAGGGCATTTTTGCTTGTGATGTCCGCATCGATAGTACACATACTTCTTTTTCTTGATGTCGCCAGTGACAGAGCCTCCACAATGCCCGCATTTAAGGTTTTTATAGTATATTTATCAAATAAATCATAGGAGGTTTGATGATGTTTCAATGGTTAGAATATCAGGATTGGCTTAATGCAATTAATTTAATGGATTATCAATTCACTAGAAAAAATCATGAGACACACCCTAACCGCCATTTCAACACACCTTCCCTTTATATTATTGAATCCGAATGGGAAACAGTAAAAGAGAGTTTGAAAAAAGAAAACTACTTTCAGTCTTTTATAAAAACAGGGTATATTTTAAGTGATGAAAAAAAGGCATACAGCATTCTGTATCCTGGGAAAAAGAGTTTTGCTAAGTACCGCAATAGTTCTTTCCTAAGTCTGTATCTTCGTATATTTTATTATGCTGTGGGGTTACATTTGTGTCAATGCCTTCCATTACCTTTAAATACTGAGTATTTCAGATCTTTCTATGGAGGTGAACTCACGTTTAATAGAAACGGGGAATTGAGTTTAAAACCAGAATCTGTTTATTATAAAAATCACTACAGACTCTTTTTCAACTCTTGCATAAAGCTTGTGGAAGACACTCATGCGAGCGAAGTAGAAATCAATAAGAGCCTCCCTGAAGTCAAGCAAGGACATGCAAGGTGTGTGATTAAATTAGATTTGGAAAATTTTTACGATCAAATATCCATTACTAAACTATTCAGTTTTTTAGATCAAGAGCATACACACAAGCAATTCGGGTTTAGCGAGTTCTTAAACTTAGTGACTCATACAAAACAAGGCTTGCCACAAACCTGTAACGATATTGTTGCTAGTCGCTTATCATGTTTTTATCTACATAAATTAGATAATCTACTGGATGAGTACCTTTCGGGTAAGTTTGAAAACAATTACTACGTTTTAAGGTATTGTGACGACCTTCATATTTTTATAGATTACCAAGAGGAAGACACTCTGGGTGCTGAGCAAATTGCTTACGAGACATTATCTAAATGCAAAAATATTCTTTATTCTCATTATCAGCTAAAGATGAACAGTAAAACTGTTTATTATGATTTAACAAAAGAATCTGAACGAAAAGACTATATTGATACTCTCAAAAACCTATCGCAGATAAATGATATTGTTGAAGATAAAAAGTACATATTTGAAGAGTGGAAAAAAGAATTTGAAAGTGCCTGTCATTCATACCTTAAACAAGACCTTATAAAAGGTTCTCCTGAACCTACGAATGCTGGTACAAACGATAACTTGAAACGCATTTACCACGAACAGTTTAGACTCGATTTAAAAAGTCACTATCAAGAAAAAAGTATACCAAAGGGTATTTTAGAAATGCTTATCAATGTGTACAATAACAGAACACCACATTTACACGACAAGGCTAAACTATTTACTTTCTTTGGAGAATGTTTTTCAGAGTTTCCTGAATATATGCAACGATACTTTCAACTAGAAGAGTTTCAAGATGAAACTACTTTTGCACTTACCCTTTTCGATTTTACCGCAGAATTTTCTGAAGAAGCCTTTTTTAAAGGTCGTTTAAAAAAAACGCCACTTTACAAGAGCATGACAAAATCCCAATCGTCCTACAGCTACGATTTCATCAATACAGAGGTCATTAGCGATGAAGAGCTAAGTTATCTTTCCGTTTTTACGCTTCAAAGACGAAATGCCGAACAACAGGGCATTTATTCTCAAGCTGTTTCGTTTCTCAACAGTGAATTGTGTGTTTTACTGGCATTATTAAAGATACCTGTAGATGAAAACAGAAACGGAGACACTCGCAACAATATTCAAGATTCTTTAAGAAAATACAAAGGAGCCTCTGGAACTATTTTAAATAACATTGCCAAAAAGAGAAACACATTAGATGTTTCTCACAACAAAAATGCTTTCCCTGATGTTAGTAAAAGTCCAGAACGAACTATTTCCGAATCTGAATATACGGAATTGAAAAACAAAGTCCCAAATGCCTTGAAAAGGCTAATGCAACCCACAAAACGAAAGCCCTAATAAGTAACTAAAGATTGCCCTTACTCAAAAAATGCAAGGCTTGGGCTTTAGTTTAAAGGCCGGCATTGTGGTCATTGATTTAGACAATGCACTGGATGAAAATCAAAAACCGCTTGAATGGGTGATGCCTATTTTAGAACTCATGCCTGAAACCTTTATAGAAGTGAGTCAATCAGGAAAAGGTTTACACTTATTTTTAAAAGCATCTATTGGTGAGAAAAGAAAACGTTGGAACTTGCCTTCAGGGCATTCTATCGAAGTCTATGAAGCCGATCGTTTTATTGCCTTCACGGCCAATCGCTACAAAGAATCCTCGCTTATTTTAGCCAATGGGCAAGAGGCATTGGACACTTTGTATCGTGATTTTTTACCAAAATCATCCGTAGAAAAGACAGCTTTATTTGACACCAAAGAAAAAGAACCTTGCTTTACAGTAGACGGTAATGCCAGCTTACTGGAAAAGATGTTCAATAGCGAAAACGGTTCAGAGATTCAAGCGTTGTGGTATGGTAACACCGCAAAATATGGAAGCGATGACAGCCGAGCTGATATGGCGTTATTAAGCCACTTGTCATGGTGGACGAATGGCCATGCCTCTCAAATGGAAAACTTGTTCAATCAATCCGCATTGGGGCAACGAGCGAAATGGCAAGAACGAAAAGACTATCGAGAGCGAACCATCTCATGCGTTTTGGCATCTTTCAGTGGTGGGTACCGAGGAAGTGAATCTTCTTTTCAAGAACAAGGCTTGAAATCGCCTCAAAACAAAGAGAACCTACCTCTTGAGTGGGAAGAGATTTTACCGCTTCGAGAAAAAGTGGAAGCAGTGGAGCCTTTCTCCTTGGAATGCTTACCCAATACCCTTCGCTTATGGATACTTGATTGTAGCAATCGCCTTCAATGTCCTATTGATTATATTGCTGTAGGTTCAATGGTTGTACTTGCCACTGTGTTGGGCAGAAAAATTGGGATTATGCCTAAACGAAAAGATGACTGGCTTGTAATCCCAAATTTATGGGGAATGATTGTTGGCTCGCCTAGTGTAATGAAAACGCCTGCTCTTCGTGAACCGATGCGAGCCTTAGAGCTAATTGAAACAGAAGGAGCCATGCAATACAAACAAGCTTTGCAGGAGTGGGAAGCAAAGCTAATGATTCAGGAAGAGAAAAAAAAGCAACTAAAAGAACAAGTGAAGAAATCGATAAAGAACAACCAAGACCCCTTTGAGGCAACCGTCGCAAGCTTGCAAGAAATGGAAGAAGCAATGCCACATCGCAAGCGGTTGATTGTGAATGATTCCACAGTTGAAAAATTAGGCGAATTACTTTCTGAAAATAAGAATGGCGTTATGGTATTTAGAGATGAATTAACCGCCTTCTTTAAAAACATGGAAAAAGTAGGACATGAGACCGAACGAGCCTTCTATTTAGAAGCATGGAATGGGGATAAAGGTTTTACTTATGACCGCATTGGCAGAGGAACTATTGATATTGAATCAGCATGTGTGTCCGTATTGGGAGGCATACAACCTAGCCCCCTAAGTGAATATGTTCGTCACGCCTTAAGCAAGGGTAGTGGAAATGATGGACTTTTACAACGCTTTCAACTCGCCGTTTACCCCGATATTTCACCCTGTTGGAAAAATGTGGATGAAGTTCCTGATCAAGCCCTACGACAAGAAGCGTTTGATAGTATTAGTCACCTATATAAGTTAACCCCTGAATCATGCTTGGCTACATTTCAGAATGGATCAAAGTTTCCTGCTTTACGCTTTAGTGACGATGCACAAGAGACGTTTAACACATGGAGGGAACAACTAGAACATGATATTCGACGTAGTGATGAACACCCCGCCCTTGTCTCTCATTTTGCCAAATACCGTAGTTTAATCCCGACACTTGCCTTAATTAGTCATTTGGCAGATAGAGGGCAAGGAGCCGTCACCCGTAATGCCTTAGAAAAAGCCTTGAAATGGGATACTTACTTGAGATCCCACGCAAGACGGATTTATAATTTAGGCGAAACCCAATCCTACGATTCAGCGGAAAGTCTCTTGAAACGTATTCAAAAAAAGCAAGTGAAGACCCCCTTCTCACTTCGAGATGTTTATCAAAAGGGATGGACGGGCTTAAAAACCCTTGAAGATGTCAAGCAAGCTGTCGATATTTTGGAGTCTCACAACATTCTCCAAAGAGAACAAATCATCACAACAGGTCGGCCAAAGGAATGTATTCATATTCACCCTGATGTATTAGCTGAATAATTTTAATAATAGCTTAAAAGAGTACCAACAAAACCAACAAAAGGGGGGCTTTTGCCGGTTTTGTTGGTTTGCTTATAGCCCTTTTGAAAAAAACACACCTGTGTATCTGCAAATCAGCTATAGCCCCAATTTAGATTCTCAACGTTTCCCCATTGTTCGCCGAGATGCCCACCGTTCCAAACGTAACAGGGCTTCAGGGCTGTTATTCTGTACATCACGCCATAGGGCATAAAAGGAGTTTTTATAATAGCTAGAATCCCGAGTGCGTGCATGGACTAAATCGTGGCAATCACGACAGCGAAAGCCCTTCCACAAGGCTTGATGATGCAAATAGAGCATCCCACGACGGCTAAGGCAAGCGGGGCAAGTTAGCCACCACCGATGCCCACCCAATGACTGTGATGTGCTTTGGCAGTCGATTGTAAAAGCGTAAGGAGTTTTTGTACCGTCTTGACTTGTTACGGTGTAGTTGGTTTGTATTTTTAAGCCGTCATTTTCAATGATCCTCCAACCAAAAGAATGTTTCCCCTTCGTTGTTGAGCCTGATGTCCATGGTTTAAGAAAGCCTCGCTTGTTCAGGGCAATGATATCTAAGGCAAGGCAATGTTCCACAATACCCTTGGGGGTGCCGTTCCAGCCATGGCGACCGCTTCCATAGCCTCCCATTACAGATGCCTCCTGTTGTGTGGATTTACCAAAATCATCACTTAAAATCATTACTTTAAGTTTAGCAGATGTCGCTTTCCAGTACATAGAAAGTCATATGACTTTGTGTTATGCTTTCTATGAAAGTCTTATTTTTAACATGCGAAACAAGGAGAATGTCATGAGCGT
This sequence comes from Vampirovibrionales bacterium, assembly GCA_046080465.1. GTDB lineage: Bacteria > Cyanobacteriota > Vampirovibrionia > Vampirovibrionales > JAJTHC01 > JBJTUB01. The sequence goes on from JBJTUB010000274.1 coordinate 6,816, forward strand.
CGAGCAAAAATTCTTAGAAGATTTAGACCGTAAACTATGGAGTTCTGCTGAAAAACTTCGATCAAATGCTATAAGTCCCGGTGATTACATGCACATTGTACTAGGGCTTATATTTTTAAAATATGTTTCCGATGCTTTTGAATTTCAAGAAGAGCATGTGTTACAACGTTTGAAAAATCCACAAGATGCTTACTATTACCCCTCTGAAGAGGGGCAATCCTCCGAAGAATACGCAGCTCTTTTAAAAGAAGAAATTGTAGGTACTAAAGATTATTTTACCGCCGATAACGTTCTATGGATTCCTGAACATGCTCGGTGGTCGTTTATTAAAACAGTTTCCGTTAGAAGCATTGGCGATGTGTTGTGGCAAGATCCCAAGGGGCAAGACGTTAAATTTCGCTCTGTATCTTGGTTAATTGACAATGCCTTTGAAGAAATTGAACAAGAAAATCCAAAGCTTAAAGGGGTATTAAAAAGTATTAGCTCCTTACAGGTTGAAAATGAAACCTTGCTAGGGTTAATTAATACTTTTTCAGATACCAGCTTTACCAAGGCAGAATATAACGGTCGTAAAGTCAATTTACACAGCAAAGATATTTTAGGGCATGTTTATGAATATTTTCTAGGTAAGTTTGCCATAGGCGAAGGAAAGCGTGCAGGACAGTTTTATACGCCTAAAGCTATTGTGACCTTATTTGTTGAAATGCTTGAACCTTATAAAGGAAGGGTCTATGACCCCGCAATGGGAACAGGAGGCTTTTTTGTTTCCAGCAGTAAGTTTATTGAAACTCATGCAAAAGAAAAACACTACAACCCTCAAGAACAAAGTAAAAGCATCTCTATTTATGGGCAAGAGGCTAACCCTACGACATGGAAGTTAGCGGTTATGAACATGGTGATGCGGGGGTTAAACTATAATTTTGGAAAAAAACATGCGGACTCCTTTTTGGATGACCAACACCCTAGCCTACAAGCAGACTACGTAATGGCAAACCCACCCTTTAACATCAAAGAATGGTGGAACCCTAAACTTGAAGGAGACGTACGCTGGAAGTATGGTACACCCCCTGAAGGAAACGCCAACTTTGCATGGTTGCAACACATGTTGCATCATCTTGCACCCACAGGTACTATGGCACTTCTTCTTGCCAATGGTTCGATGAGTTCTAACACGAATAATGAAGGGGTTATTCGAAAAAACTTGGTGGAAGCCGACTTAGTGGAATGTATGGTTGCCTTGCCTGGTCAATTATTCACTAATACGCAAATCCCTGCCTGTATTTGGTTTTTGAGCAAAGACAAATCTAACGGCTACCGTTTAGATAAAAAAAAGCGAAACCGTAGTGGTGAATTACTCTTTATTGATGCCCGTAACATGGGCTACATGAAAGATAGAGTATTGCGAGACTTTACAGAAGACGATATCGCCAAAATCACGCATACCTACCACGCTTGGCAAATGGGCGAAGGCTATGAAGATGAAGCAGGCTTTTGCTATTCCGCCAGCTTAGCGGATATTCAAAAAAACGATTTTGTGCTAACCCCAGGGCGTTACGTAGGCAGCGAGACCGTGGAGGATGACGACGAAACCTTCCTCGAAAAAATGACGCATCTAAGAGCTACCCTCAAGGAGCAATTGAGCGAAAGCCACCGCTTGGATGCGGAAATCGCCCAGCAACTCGCCCGCATCGGCTTTGGGTTGGATTAAACAACAGAAAAGAAGCCCCTATGCCATCCCCCAATAACAACACCCCTTTTGTAATGTATCAAACCCAAGATGGACACACCAAAATTGGATGAGCAAACCGTGTGGTTAAGTCAATCCCAGATGGTAGAGCTGTTTCAAAGGGCTATCGAGTGCGTTCACACCGAGGCACACAGTTTCGGCAATGGGCAACCCAGCTATTAAGAGAATAAACCGTTTGAAGTATGAAAGAAGGAAGACTGAAACCATGATTGATTATACCAAGTTTAAAGATAGTTTAAAACATTTAGAGCTTCAACTTGACAATTATCAAAACATAGATAGCACACTACCCACAATTACAAAAGAAGCCGTTCGGGAATCATTGATTCAACGATTTGAAGTTTGTTACGATACATTGTGGAAGGCGTTAAAACGTTATTTGCAAGAAGAATTAGGCTTGGCGGAATTACCGAACAGCCCTAAACCTTTGCTCAGAATAGCAGATCAAAACCAGCTATTTGCCAGCCCTATAGAAGATTGGCTTGCTTATGCAAATGCAAGAATAGATACAAGCCATGATTACAGTCGTGTAAAAGCAGAAGAAGCCTTAGAGGTTATTCCACAATTTGTGGATGATGCTATTGGTTTATATCAAACCATGACAGGAAAGACGTGGGAATAATGAACGCACATACGCTCAACCTTGACTTAAAAACAAATGAAAAAAAAATCGTGTTGGATTTACTCAAACGCTATATACCCCATGTGGGCGTATGGGCGTATGGTTCGCGGGCAAGGTGGAATGCACGACCTGATTCTGATTTAGACCTTGTCGCTTTTGCAAACGATACAGACAAACGAGCCATTGCAGATTTAAAAGAAGCGTTTGAAGAAAGCGATTTACCCTTTAAGGTGGATTTGTTTGTATGGGCGAAAGTGCCTGAACATTTTCACACAACCATTCAAAAAGAAAAAGTGGTTGTGCAGGAGATGCTTCGTTGCACTCAGCATGACACGGCCACCCCCACCGACACCCCCGAGGGCTGGACTCACACCACGCTAGGGGAGGTTGCAATTATTTCGAGTGGAAAAACACGCCCTAAAACTAAAGGTGATTACCCTGTCTATGGTGGCAATGGCATTTTAGATTATTCTGATAATTTCAATTATCAAGATGAAACAATTATTGTTGGAAGAGTAGGTGCTTATTGTGGATGTGTTTACTTTGAAAAGAAAAAGTTTTGGCTTTCTGATAATGCTCTTGCTATTAAATCAGACAACAAAAACGCGATGTGTTTTCTATACTATTTATTGTTGTTTGAAAAATTAAATCAAAAAGCTATAGGTGGAGCCCAACCACTATTAACTCAAGGAATTCTAAATAGCCTCCCCATCCTCCTCCCCCCTTTGCCTGAGCAGGAGGCGATTGCCGAGGTGCTGGGCGTGCTGGATGACAAAATCGAACTCAACCGCCGCATGAACGACACCCTCGAAGCCATAGCCAAGGCCTTGTTTAAATCGTGGTTCATCGATTTCGACCCCGTCCACCGCAACATCGCCCGTTCCCGTCATTCTGAGTGTAACGAAGAATCTCCCACAGGGGGTAGGGGGATCCTTCGCTCTGCTCAGGATGACAACGTCACTCAGGATGACGAGGCGTTCACGGCGTTTGATCACCTTTTCCCCGCCTCGTTTGAGGATTCCCCCCTCGGCCCCATCCCCTCGGGGTGGTCTGTTGGCACACTGGGGCAGTTTGTTGAAATTAAAAAGGGGAAAATGATAACAAAAAAAACAGTTTCAGAAGGTAGCGTTCCTGTTATTGCAGCAGGTATTTCACCTGCTTATTACCATAATATGCCTAACACAACGGCTCCTTCCATTACAATAAGTGCTTCTGGAGCAAATGCAGGTTATGTTAATTTATGGCACATCCCGATTTGGGCTTCTGATTGTTCTGTCATCTCTCAACAAGAAACATTGTATTTATATTTTACCTATTTGTTTTTAAATACAAACCGCAAACAAATTACAGACATGCAAACAGGTTGTGCTCAACCTCATGTATATCCAAGTGATTTAGAACGTCTTGATATAATTAGCGGTTCTACTAATTTATTGGAAGAGTTTGAGAGATTGGTCGCTAGTTCTTTTCAAAAAATAGC
>JBJTUB010000275.1:0-2340 GCA_046080465.1 Vampirovibrionales bacterium
ATTCAATAGGTGATACCCATTTCAAGATTGAATAGCGTATTCTCTCGCTTGTCGTTTCGCATTGCCCTACGGGCAATGTTGAGAGGCCGTTCCTCCCTCTCTACAACTCTCCCCCCTAGATTATTAACGGGGGCTATCGCCCCCGTTGCCCTCCATTAAAAACATCAGGGCTTGGCTTTTAAAAACTGTTTGGGAAAATAAGGATTCGACTTATTAACAAAAAAATATTGAATTCTTGGCATGTTTATACTAACTTTTAAAGGTATACTCTACAACTAACGTATGAAAGTTTGATTCTTCTATGATGATGAGCCTTCCCCCTTCCCCAGCCTCCGTTAATGCCTCATTGAACCTGACTTCTGAGCAACACACGCAACAGGCATGGCTGACCCAACTTGCGTGGCAGGCCGTTGATAAAGCCACCTACAAACAACTCCCTTCTGATGAACAACTGAAGCGAGTGCGTCATTCCACCGCCCATGTGTTGGCCACCGCCTTACAAGAGCTATACCCTACCGTGCAGTTAGCCATTGGCCCAGCCACGCCAACGGGTTTCTTTTACGATGTGGTGACACCCACCCTCTTGAAAGAAGAGGATTTGGCCGAGCTTGAAAAACGCATGACCACGCTCGTGGGCAAGGCTCACCCTTTTGAGGTAGCCACCGTTACCAAAGCAGAGGCCGAAGCTTACTTTACTGCGTTTAACCAAATACACAAACTTGATATCCTCCGCCGTCTCACCTGCGAGCAAGTTACACTGTATCGTAGCGGAACCTTTGTTGATTTATGTGCTGGGCCTCACGTGCCTCATACAGGTTTGTGCGGTGCGTTTAAGCTAACCAACATTGCAGGAGCGCATTGGCATGGTGAAGAAACCCCTAGCCTAACCCGCATTACAGGTACCAGCTGGCAAAATGCCAAAGATTTACAACGCTACTTGAACTTTGTAGAAGATTCCAAGGCACGGGATCACCGTGTGCTAGGGCCTCAACTAGAGCTGTTTAATTTTCATCCTTGGGCGGCGGGTGCCATGTGGCAACCGAAGGGCGTCAAACTGCGTCGTACCCTAGAAACCTACTGGCGTGAGCTGTTGGAACGCTACGGCTATGATGAAATCTCGAACCCTGTTATGTACAAAAAAGAACTGTTTGAATGTTCTGGGCATTGGCAACATTACAAAGATGACATGCTGGTGTTGAATGATGAGCAGGGTGAACCCGATATGGCTATAAAGCCCATGAACTGCCCTGATACCATGCTTTACTACAAAACCAAAGTGCGTTCTTACCGTGATTTGCCAATGCGGATTGCCGAAGGACAGATTCTGCATCGTAACGAGGCGACAGGAGCCATGCACGGCTTAATGCGTACCCGTATGTTTACGCAAGATGATGCCCATATTTTTGTACGTCCTGATCAGGTTCAAAGCGAAGTTCAGCACTTGTTTAACATGTTAGATGAAGTGTACAGCCTGTTTCAGTTGGATTACACCTTCAGTATTTCTACGCGTCCTGAAGAGTTTTTGGGTGAAATTGAGGTTTGGAATGAAGCCGAAGTTGCCTTAAAACAAGCCTTACAGGCGACGGGAAGACCCTTCAAAATTGAAGAGGGCGAGGGGGCTTTCTATGGGCCTAAAATTGATATTCAAATTCGTGATAGCCTAGGTCGTCAGTGGCAATGCGGTACTTTCCAGCTCGATTTTCAACTGCCAGAACGGTTTGATTTGCACTTTATTAGTGATGACGGTAGCCCACAGCGTCCGATTGTGATTCACCGTGCTATTTTTGGCTCTTTTGAGCGGTTTATCGGTATTTTAATCGAGCATTTATCGGGAGCCTTCCCCACGTGGCTAGCCCCCATACAGGTGGCTGTGTTGCCCATCTCTGCCGATAAACATTTAGAGTATGCCCAACAGGTGGTGGCTAGCTTGAAAAAAGCAGGTTTTAGAACAATTTTGCGTGATGACGAATCCATTAACTATCGGGTGCGTCAGTGCGAAACCAATAAAATCCCCGTTATGCTGGTTGTCGGCGACCGTGAGGCCGAAGAGGGGAGTGTGGCCGTGCGTCGCTACAAAGTAGCCGAGCGTCAAACCTTAGCGTTGAACGAGTTGATCAGTACGCTTCAAGAGGAAGTGAACAACCGTGCGTTAACGGTTCCTATTCAAACGTATGCCGATTTGTTTTTCCGCCCAAGCGAGACACTTTCCACCGAAGAAGCTGATTACTAGTTGTCTAAACAGGCAAGCATGAAACCTTCGTTTGTTTGCGAAGGTATTTGTTGGTTTTTATATGAACGTCCCTTAACACCTAACAAAATAGAGAGTATTAACCAAAAGCT
>JBJTUB010000276.1:0-9102 GCA_046080465.1 Vampirovibrionales bacterium
CGGATGAAATTTCAAGGAAACGAAAACGGATTAGAGGGCGTGTACACGGAAGTACATAACCGATAAACGGCTTGAGTTGACACAGAAAGTTCGCCGATGGGGGCTTTTGCAGAGGGTTCTTTACTAGCTAATAGCAAAGCATCCTATCAGGACGAGAGGTTTAGATCTCTCGCCCTGATGCACTTACAAAACCCTCTTTACCTACAGCAATGTTTTTGCTATAGTAACGATTAAGCATCAAGCAGTCGTTTAATTGACACCTTAAACTACCCCTTGGCAAGCAATCGGTCAGGCTAGAAATAGAGCAGCCCCTTGCTTAGCGGTAGGTTTATGGGCTTGGTGCCTTTTTTATAGAAAGCTCTGCAGCAGGGTTTATCGAGTGTTCTCAGTCCCTCGTTTCGCATTGCCCTACGGGCAATTTTGAGAGGCCGGGGCGTTCGCCCCCACAGTGAGGAGGGACAATCTCAATTTTTACGCAAGATCCTCATTGTGAAAAACCTCTCAAACTCTCCCCCCTTTAGTATTTATAGGTGCTTCGCCCCTATAAACTCCATTTTTTAGCTTTTTACGCTTCTAGCGTTCGGTGTTTCATTGCGAGGGCGAACGCCCCCAGCGTTCAACACTTCATTGCACGCCCGAATGGGCTTTTGCAGAGGTTTCTATAGGGCTAAGTGTTGTATGGTTCACAACATCACACAACTTCATCACTGCTTAAACAACCTAGCCGTTAAGGTGCAACAGGTGGAACCCACCGCGTTTTATGAAGCAGTCGTGGCGTTTAGCAACGAATTTAACACCCTTGCCAAGCATGACCGCCTACCTGTAGAATGTTGCTTGGAAGATGCGTGGCCTGAGGCGGATAGCCCTTGCTCCACAACGCTATCGCCCACCTATTGGCACACGCCCGAAGCTCTGCCTGCCGAAGGGCATACCTTTATAGAGACCTTTTTGCGTGGCACTCGTAGTAAAGTATGGAGCCCACCCTTGGCTCGTGATTGTTATACCAGTTGGCAAGATGCCAAAGGTGTTCGGCATTTGGGCGATTACGTAGGTACGGTGGTATGGCTCACCCCTGAAACACTTAGCCAGTGGTATCCTCTACTGGATACTTTTTAACCGTTCCAAGGCCTCTTCCAACGAGTTTAGCTCTAGCAGTTGCCCAGCGTCCATCAACCACCAACGGTTACAGCCCGCCAAGGTGCCTGGGCGGTGAGCAATGGTTAACACGGTTCGGCCTTCAAACGCATGTAGCAACGCCTGTTGTAAGCGGTGTTCTGTTTGAACATCCAAATGAGCCGTGGCTTCATCTAAAATTAAACACGGCGGATTGTGATAAAAAATACGCCCAAACTGCAGTAACTGAGCCTCGCCCGTGGAGCTAGGGGGCAGAGGGTCTGGGGTGGCTTGCGGGTGAGTCAACCAGGCGGGTAGCGGGGCTGAAGCATCAAACAAAGCCGTTAATGCCTGTTGATAACGGGGCGTTGCACGGCAGGCTTGAGCGGTCTCGGCATCCAACAGCGTCACGTTTTCGGCGATGCTTCGATTGAGCAAGCCTTCTTCTTGATTGATGTAAATGCATTGATGTCGCAAGTGGGTTTCACTTACCTCGGCTAGCGGTTGACCTTGAAACAGAACCTCGCCTGTTTGCAGGGGAAGCACCCGAGTTAATAGCTTTACCAAGGTGGATTTGCCACTCCCTGATCCCCCAAGCAAGGCCACCTTGTCGTTTGGGTACAGTGTGAAGGAAACATCCTTCAAGGCTAACGGAGAGGCCAACTCTGTCGATGCTTGTCCAGCTGAGGTTTGTCCATAAGCGTAGGAAAGATGACGACACTCAAAGACGGGAAGCTCTGTAGCCATCATCGGTGGTTGAGCTTCTTGTTCACTTTTTACGTAAGTTTTGGCCTGACGAATGGCCAGCTCTACGGCGGGGTTGGTCAGTAGCTCGCCCAAGGCATGAAGCTTGTGTGCCGAAGCCAAGCTACCTTGCAAAAGGGTGAGTTTTTGACAAGCATTTTCAATCGGGGTAAACACCCGTTGTGTCGCTGCAATAAAGGAGATTAACACGCCTAAGGTAAGTGCCTGTGTTGTGGTTGCCCCAGCTCCCAGCCCGCCGACCGCCTCTGTGGGGTGTTGCACCCACTGAGCAATACCGTAGCCCAACACACTTAGCGTACAAATCAGTTGCCCCAATTCTGCAAAGGCCGAGAGGCTATAATCATAGAAAATCGTCTTGAGGCCGTCTCGTTCTACCTCTTTGTTTTGGGTTTGAAATACCTGCAAACGATGCGTTACCTGCTGATACTGCTGCACCACGGCCAGTTGGCTGAGTGTTTCGTGCATTTGCCCCGCCAATTGCCCCATGGAGCCTCGTAACGAGAGGTTCCAGTAACGGCTACGCAACACTAAAAAAACTCCCCCGCTTAACGTGAATACAACGGCCAGCGTGGTAATACTCGCCAATGGGGCATGCAGTTGCCAACACCCCAGCAGCAAACAGGCGGCTAAGGTTAATTCGCTAAACAAGCTAAAGCCGTTGGTGGTAAACAGTTCGCCTAGGCCATCCATATCGCCATTCAAGCGGGCGGTTAAGGTGCCAATCGGGTGTTGAGCCAATGTTGGCTGAGGCCATGCCATCAGCCGAGCAAATAAGGCTTCACGGTAACGTTGAATACTCCGTACCCCCACGCCTTGCAAGGTGCGGTTAATGATAAACAGTAAGCCTTGCACGCCAAACAACAACAGAATGCTGAGCAACACCCAGCCCCCCAACGGTAATTGAAGCCCCCCCCACAAGGGTTGAGTCACGGGCGTATGTAGTACCAAGGTAGATAAAGCATCAGGATGTGCTTGAGGATGTGCTTGCAAGGCGTGTCGCCCTGTATCCAAGGCATCAATCACGGTTTTAAGCACCCACGGTATCGACCCTTGCAACACTCCTAAGGCAGGAAACGCAAGAAACACCCACCACGCCCGTGGCAGTTCGCAGGCAAAGTAGGAACGTAAGGCCCACAGCACCTTGGCATCTTGGCTAAAGCCCTGTAGATTCTCTAGGGCTTGCCCGTACCAACGCTGAAGCAAGGGGGAGGAATGAGGGGCTAGGGGGCTAGTTGTCATTCTCTAGCCCAGCCAAATCGGCAGGATCATCGACCGATACATCGGCAGGGGGGTTGGCGAGCAACTCTTCACGCTGCTTGGCAATGGCCTGACGCACCTTGGCATCAATCTCGGCTAACAAAGCAGGATGTTCTTTTAAATAATCCCGAGCTTTTTCACGGCCTTGGCCTAGTTTATCCTCATTGTAGCTAAACCACGTACCCGCTTTTTTAACAATCCCCATTTCCGCAGCCACATCTAAAATACAGCCTTCAACGGAAATGCCTTGCCCAAACACAATATCAAATTCGGCAATCCGAAACGGAGGAGCCACTTTGTTTTTAACAATCTTTACCTTCACACGGTTGCCGTATTCGGCTCCATCTTTCTTCAGGCTTTCAATCCGCCGAATATCCAACCGCACAGAGCAATAAAACTTTAAGGCCGTGCCCCCTGTGGTGGTTTCGGGGTTGCCGTACACCACGCCAATTTTTTGCCGTAGCTGGTTAATAAACACCACAATGGTGCGTGTTTTACCCACCACAGAGGTAAGCTTCCGCAAGGCTTGGCTCATTAAACGGGCTTGCACACCCATGTGGCTATCGCCCATATCGCCTTCAATTTCGGCCTTCGGCACTAAGGCCGCTACGGAATCGACCACCACAATATCTACCGCCCCAGAGCGTACCAACTGCTCGGTAATTTCCAAGGCTTGTTCGCCACAATCGGGCTGAGAAATCAAGAGTTCATCAATGTTCACGCCCACTTGCTTGGCGTACACGGGGTCTAGGGCGTGTTCGGCATCCACAAAGGCGGCAATGCCTCCCATTTTTTGGGCTTGGGCAATGAGGTTCAACGTTAGTGTGGTTTTACCGCTGGATTCTGGGCCATAGATTTCGATAATCCGTCCACGGGGCAAGCCACCTGCACCTAAGGCTAAATCGAGCGATAAGGCTCCTGTAGGAACCACTTCCAACTGCATGGAGGTTTTATCGCCCAGTTTCATAATCGAGCCTTTGCCAAAATCACGCTCAATTTTCTCAATGGCAAACGAGAGGGCTTTCTTTCGTTCGACCAAATCATCAATGGCAGTAGGGGTGGGGGGCAGAGCCGTTTTACTCATCATCATCAGTGGAAACATCCTTTTATATAAGAGGCTAGTTGACGGTACGTATTTATAACTGATTGCTAGTATACCAAAGAAGCACCCCTGATACCACACCCCCAATCGTTATTTTTTGGAGTATTAACTAGATAGTGTCGTCACAAGGTCCATAATGGGTAACTTCTGTGTCAAAACAATCCGTTTTTTCGTTATGTACTTCTATGTACACGCCTCAAAAGCCGTTTGTTTTTCCTTGAACTTCCTCCATTCTTGACTTCGTGACGACACTATCTAGGGGATGTTTGTAAATAGCTGTACCCCACTCCCAATAAATACGTCATTGCGAGCCGTTAGGCGTGGCAATCCCCCACACAGAAGCGACACTACTGTTGTAGGGGTGAGTTTTTTAGTGTTTTCGCCTCTAGCTGGCGGGTGCCAAGCGGGGACTCTTGCACGAGAGTCCCCCTTGGCGATCCCCCTGCGTGCAAGGGGTTCCCCCTTGACCCCAGTTGAGCCTTCGGAGCTTCGCAATTCAGGCTCAATCCCTTCGGGGTTATATCTTTTTAAGTTTGTAAAGGCTTTTTTCGTTAGTTGTCAGATTTTAAAACGAGTGTATTGTTTTTATTTACAGGGGCGAAGGCCCCGCCTCTCAACGTTGCCCAAAGGGCAACTTAAGGCAAGGGACTAACACCGTTTGTAAACAACCTCTAGCTAAAATTATTACTTGTACTTTGCGTCTGTGTGTGGCACACTGAAAAACTACATGTTAAAGTTGTTTCGTAAGGTTAACGACTCGTTTCCTTTTGGTGCTGTTTTGTATTGTTAGTTTCGTGTCTTTGTTATTTTTACTGATTTTAACATGTTGTTGAGTCCCCCCCACCCCTTGCAGGCCGTCGACAGAAGACTCGTTCGTCTCTGCGATAGATGTGCTGCTAAGCCTTTTGAATAGGAGATGAGTTCAGGTGATGATGATGTCTTCTTCCTTAACCCAACCCACGGAATCCCGTTTTTTATTTACGTCTGAATCAGTGACCGAAGGCCACCCCGATAAAGTGTGCGATCAAATCTCTGATGCTGTACTCGATGCCTTTTTAAGCCAAGATCCCGCCGCTCGTGTGGCCGCTGAAACAGTGGTGAACACTGGGCTAGTGATGGTGACCGGTGAAATTACCTCTAACTGCTATGTGGATATTCCTGGTGTGGTGCGTCGTGTGGTGAAAGATATTGGCTACGATGGCCCCGATTGCGGTGGCTTTGATGGCAATTCCTGCGGGATTTTGCTCTCGATTGACGAACAATCCGCCGATATTGCTGGAGGCGTGGATAACGCCAGCGAAGTACGTACCCAACTTTCCAGCGATGAGATGGATAAAATTGGGGCGGGTGATCAAGGCCTGATGTTTGGCTACGCCTGCAACGAAACTGAAAATCTGATGCCTCTGCCCATTGCTTTAGCCCATGAGTTGGCACAACAGTTGGCCACCGTGCGTAAAAATGGTACCTTGCCGTTCTTGCGTCCTGATGGTAAGACCCAAGTAACGGTTGAATACGTAAACGGTCAGCCCAAGCGGATTGATACCTTGGTTATTTCTACACAACATGCGGCGAGCATTGGCGATGTCACAGATAACGATGCCGTGCAAGCCATCATTCGTAAAGAATTGATTGCTCATGTGATTGAACCCGTGTTTGCCAAGCACAACGTTCAACCCGATGCCGATACGCACTACTTTATTAACCCCTCGGGGCGGTTTGTGGTAGGTGGCCCTCAAGGGGATTCTGGCTTAACAGGGCGTAAAATTATCGTCGATACCTACGGTGGTTATGCTCGTCATGGGGGCGGTGCCTTCAGTGGTAAAGATCCCACCAAAGTGGATCGTTCGGCGGCGTATGCTGCTCGTTATGTGGCCAAAAACATTGTGGCTGCGGGTTTGGCTCATCGTTGCGAGGTTCAACTCTCTTACGCCATTGGGGTGGCACGCCCTACCTCGGTGTTGGTGGATACCTTCGGCACGGCTCAACACGGATTAAGCGATACCCAGCTCAGTGCGTTGGTAGCTCAATTGTTTGATTTACGCCCTGCGGCGATTATTCAGCAATTTGAACTACGCTTGTTGCCTTCCAAAAACAACGGACGCTTTTATCAGCGTTTGGCTGCTTACGGGCATATTGGCCGTACTGATTTTATCGTTCCTTGGGAGGCCACTGATAAGGTTGCCGCCCTGCAACAGGCTGTGGGGATTCCTTCTGCCGCTCAGGTGTAGTGTCTTATCGCCGTTGAGGCGTTCGCACTTAACAAACAGCCCCTCGAACGTCTGTTCGGGGGGCTGATTTATAGATCGTGCGGAAAAAGGTTGTATCGGTTTCTAAAGAAAAGTCTAAACCTCGTTCAGAACAAACTGCAACAAGGTACCCACGCTGTAGGCGGTGGCGTTCTCGTTATCATCCATATCGGCACCCGCAATATCCAAGTGAACCATCGGCAAGGTGGCGGGCTTCGCTCCACTCATCACAAAGGCGGCGGCGGTTTGAGCCCCACGGCTCCGCTTTCCCGTGGAGTTGCGTAAATCTGCGCCTTCGGTTTTAGATTTGATGGTGTCGTAATCGTCAGGGGTGACATCAAACACCTGCACAGGTTCGCCACTGGTTTTGGCAGCCGTGTATACTTTGTTTAACCAGTGGGGGTTGTTGCCCATCATGGCAATGGTACGCCCAACGGCTACCATGGCGGCTCCAGTCAGGGTGGCCACGGTCACAATGACTTCAGGCTCTACGGCACTGGCTTTGGTGACGGCATCAATCAAGGTCAAACGCCCTTCAGCATCGGTATGGCGAATTTCTACCTTTTTACCGCAGGTGGTATCCACAATGCTATCAGGCACCATGGCACCCGCATCAATGCGGTTGGGGGTAATGGCAAAGAAGCAATGCACCTCTAAGTGTTCAGGCGCGAGTATGCCCAAGGCCTTGGCTGTACCGAGTACGCCAGCACCCCCGCCCATATCGCCCTTCATGGTGTTCATAAAATCACCAGGTTTGACTTGGTAGCCACCTGTATCGAATACCAAACTTTTACCCACTAAGGCCAGCTTACGAGTGGGCTTGGCTCCTTTGTAAGTAAGATGCACAAACTTAGGCGGATCCGACGCCAAAGACCCCTTGGCTACTTCAAAGAAGCAGGGCATCTCTTTTTCCAACACGGCGATATCACTCACCACATTGATGCTAAAGCGTTCGGGGTGGGCATCGGCAATGGCTTGGGCGGCTTCTACCAAGGTATCGGTAAACTTTAGGTTGGCAGGGTAGTTGACTAAATCTTTGGCCAAGGCACGGCCTTCATTCACGGCGTGGGCTAAGGCCAACACGGCGTTGATGGTTTCCACATGCTCGCTGAGCAAGACCACTTTAGGCAACGTGGTGGGGGCTTTTTTGGCTTGACGTGCCTTGTAAGTCGCTCCGTACAACCCGCTGACGATAGCAGTGGCAATGGTTTCCGTGGGGATGGTTTCTTGAGTGGCTTCATCGTTGTTCAAGCTACCACCCCAAAGCTGATAGGCGGCAGGTACACTAATACCGACCGATTGCAACGAGGCATCCCAGCCACTGACCAGCTTAAAGGCGTTGGTGAAGGGCGTTGCCAGTTTCTCGCGGTTGAGCTTTTTCGCTTCGCCTAAGCCGAGCAGGACAAACCGCTTGATTTTCTTACCCGCAGGCAAGCGTAGAGTCAAGGTTTTGCCAAAACCAGCGGTAAACTTTTCGGCCTGAGCCAAGGCGTACACGCATTCGCCAAGGGAGTCACTGAGGGCATCGAGGGCGTGGCTTTGAGCCAAGCGGGGGGTGGCATCATCATCGCCTTCGGGGGTGCTGGCGGCAAACAGGGGGTACACAACGGTGGCCACATCTAAATCGACGGGGCATTGATTGCTAACAAGCAGGGTAGGCATTAGGTTTGGCATAGTAGATAGGGGACCCTATAAGGAAAAGGAAGGATAACAAAGAACAATGCTTTTAGTATACCGTAGTTTAGGGTTGTTCTGCTAGGCTTTTTATATTTTCTCAATACCCGCTACTCGACTAGGTGAAGGATAGTTCTAAAGGTTTGTGAGCTACCTGCCGATACAGAAGTATACTCTATGAAGGGTCGTATTTTATTTAAAACAAAAAAGAAGAAGGGAACAGCCTCCATGCCTCCAGTGTAGCACAAACACGGCGGGGCTTTACCCTGAGCGAGCTATTGATTAGTTTAGCCGTGCTGGGGCTAATTAGTGCCTTAACCCTGCCGAGTATTTTCAACAGCGTTAGCCAAAGTCAACAAAAAGCCAAGATGAAAGAAACCATTCAAGTGATACAAACTATCATGTATCAAGGCGTTCTAAATGGCGATTTTTCAGGCTTCACCGATTGGACATTTGAAAACACCAGCGACCCACTTGTGCAATATTTTAGCGGCAAACTAGCAGGGGCTACCCACTGCCCCATGGGTACCACCACACCCCCCTGTACCCACAACTGGAGGAACCGTGGCTTGAGTCATTTCCAAAATAATCATTCTGCACGATGGGTACTGCCTAATGGGGTGGGTGTGTGGCTTAATCCTGATAGTGGTGGTGTCAACTCTTCCGTCAATCAGTGGTTAATCGATGGCAACATGAGTAATACCACATCAACAGCCGATGTAGCAGGGGCGGATCAACTTGCCATAAGCTGCAATATTGGTAGTACCAACCAAACGTGGGTCACTAACCTACCCGCCAAACCAAGGCAATGTACCGCATCAGGTGATTCCCATCAAATCACCATTTCAGCCTTGTATCAGTAAGCTTTGGGGCTGTTTACAACGAGTCAACCGTTGAGACGATCGATCCTCTCGGGGGAGGGCTTCTAAAGGCTTAGGGTATGGC
>JBJTUB010000277.1:0-8069 GCA_046080465.1 Vampirovibrionales bacterium
TTACTCAATGACACGGAGAGCTACAGTGGTATTAAAGATTCTGTAAAATCGAGCCTAAAAGAAAAAGGCTTGACTGTTGACGATAACAAACTGAAAGATATTACGAGTTTAGGTGGTTTACTTGGTTTACTATTTAGCACACACCCCAAAGGCACTGAAGCCAAAAATATTGGAGGAGTGTTAGATACCCTATTGAGTAAGTTGCTAAGTAAAACGAAATTAAAAGAAGATACACACCCCAACGACACTATTCAAACTGCTTAAGTTTCTTCAACAAACAACCGAGAGGGTGATAGAGGCTTCTGTATCACCCTCTTGGCTTGGATGTATTCAACCAGCGGGCAGTGTGGTTGTAAGCGAAAATTAACACCGCCAACAACAGGGCGGGGAACATCATCCACGGGCGTTCCAGCAAGTTACTCAACTCTTGAGCTTCACGCAGTAGGTTGCCCCAACTAGCATCGGGTTGCTGAATGCCCAAGCCAAGCAAACTTAACGAGGCCTCTGATAAAATATAGCTGGGCATCCCCAAGGCAGCCAACACCACCAAAAAGCCAAGACACTGGGGCAATAAGTGTTTAATGAGCAAGTAGCCACGCCCCACGCCCAAGGTGCGAGCAGCCTCCATAAAGGGTTCGTTAATCACGCTGAGCAATACGCTACGGGTCAAGCGTGCTAGCCCCGTCCACCCAACCAAGCTAAGCAACAGGCTAACAATCACAAAGCGTTCGGTACTCCCCAAGCTGGCAGGCAATAAGGCCGCCATACTGGTAAGCAAAAACAACCCAGGGATAGACATCAACACCTCGCTACCACGCATTAGTAGGGTATCCACCCAACCACCAAACAAAGCGGCGATACCCCCCAAGCAGGCTCCCAAGGGAAAGGTGAGGAGTAGGCTCAAGCACCCAATAAGCAGAGAGAGTCGCCCACCGTACAACACACGGCTAAAGACATCTCGTCCGCTGGCATCGGTGCCTAACAAATGGAAGCCTCCTTGCTGTGGGGGCTTGATGAGATGAAACCCCGTGGCATCCCACACACAAAACTGAAGGTAGTGGGGCGTGGCGTTGGCAATGCGATATTCAAACAACAACGTTTCCGTGTTGAAGCGTTTATCCACCGCTAGCACATAGGGGGCGGTTAGTTGATAGCGACTGGTGGAGCCGTGCTGGGTGGGCAACTGCCAATATACGGCGGTGGGGGGTTGCAAGGCCAAGCGTGGATTGCTCCAATGTTCGGGGTAGGGGGATACCCATGAGGCATTCAAGCAACCCCCATAAATAAGGGCAAGCCCCCCCAAGCTCCACCGTAACGAGGGTGGCCACTGTTGAATTTGTTGTTGAATCTTGGTAATCAACCGACGCATACCAACCTACCTTAAACTCTTTCTCTGTTGAATTCACTTGTCATTGCGAACGCATGTGAAGCAATCTCCTTAGACTCATTTGTTCTATGCTGGGGATTGCCACGTCTTGCGGCTCGCAACTATGAGTTTAGGAAGTGTTCACCAAGGGCAAACAACCCTTAAGCAAGAATGCCGTGTGCTTGTTTATAGTCTAGCACAGCACGGTCGAGTTCGGCTTTAAAAGCGTCTAAGGCTTCAGCCTCAGGGACTCGCATCACCCGCTCTTCGCCTCTAAAAATGTAATACTGACCCTTGCCGCCTGCAATGCCTACATCGGCATGTTCGGCTTCACCAGGGCCATTAACAAAACAGCCCATCACGGCCACCGTCAGCGGTACATCCAGCTTGGCAATCAGGGCTTCTACTTGGTTGGTTAAGCCGTGCAAATCTACCTCGCAACGGCCACAGGCGGGGCAGGAAATGAGGTTCATTCCCTGTTGACGCAAACCCAAGCTCCGCAAAATCTCGTGGCCAGCAAACACTTCTTCAATACTATCCGCCGTCAATGAAATACGGATGGTATCGCCGATGCCTTCGGCCAGTAGAATCCCAAACGCCACGGAGCTTTTTACCACGCCCCGCTTGAGGGTTCCAGCCTCGGTAACGCCCAAATGCAAGGGCGCCTCGGTACGAATCGCCAACTCCCGATAGGCTTGTACGGCCTGCATGGGATCGCTAGCCTTCACCGAAATAGCAAACTGATCAAAATCGTTGGCTTCTAAAATATGGGCATTCAGCAAAGCACTTTCTACCAGTTGACGCACGGTCTCTTTGGGGTATAGGGCTTTAATCGGTTTTTCCACACTGCCACCGTTGACCCCGACACGAATGGGCAAGCCCCGCTCTTTGCATTTATCAATCACCTTTTTAACAAAGTCTTTCGAGCCGATGTTACCTGGGTTAATACGAATGGCATGCACGCCGTTATCTGCGGCTGCCAGTGCCAAACGATAATCAAAGTGGATATCCGCCACCACAGGAATAGGCGATGCTGGAACGATGAGCTTTAGAGCTTCAGCAGCTTCGTTATCAGGCACAGCTAGGCGGATAATCTCGCACCCTGCATCGGCCAAGCGTTGAATCTGATAAATAGATTCTTTCACATCACGGGTATCATTCACCAACATAGATTGCACACTGATGGGGGCATCCCCGCCCACGGCCCTATCCTTAATAAACACCTTGCGGCTAGCACGGCGTTGAATACGAGTAGGGAAGCAAGGAAAGGTATCGCCCGCCATGGGGGCATAGAGTGAATCAAGTTCATTGAATGGGCTTGGGGTTGAAGGAGGTGTGGTGGTCGTGGTTTCGGTGGGTTGAATCATGGTAGGTGTGGATCACTTTATATAAAGTAGGAACGGGATGCGTGCAAGCGTCTTCCTCAAAAAACAATGGAATCGCAGTTACGTTGAGTATACAAAAAGCAATCCTGCGATACAAGCGTTTAAACTAGTTTTTAGAAAACATCCTGTGTGTTATACTAAGTTGAGTTTCATACTCCCAAAAAAGCGAGGCTACGACGATGACTCCTCAACTCCCTTCTTCCTCTGTAAGTAACGCCATGTGTACCATTGTCATGTACCATTATGTGCGAGATGTAGCAGGGAGTCGTTACCCGAACATCAAAGCCTTGCCCACGGCCATGTTTGAACGTCAGCTACAGCATTTTACACAACACTACCAAGGTTTAACCTTACCTCAGTTTTTGGAATGCCTCAACACCAACGGTTCCACCGCCCCGCCCAACCCACTGTTATTAACCTTTGATGATGGCTATCGAGATCATATCGATACGGTGGCTCCGTTACTCAATCGTTACGGCTTGCACGGAGTCTTTGCTCCACCGGTAGGGGCGGTCAAGAATCGTCAGCCGTTGATTGTCAATGTGGTACACGCCATTTTATCTCACACGCAAACGGTAACGCCCCTCGTTGCATGGATATTTGAAGAAAACAGACGCTTACAGGCGTGCCAAGCTCCTGAGGCCTTGGGCTTAGCCAGTGAGGCCGAGTATCGCCAACGCTACGAGCAAGCCAACCGCTTTGATACCGCCGATGTTATTTTATTTAAGCGATTGTTGCAACACGCCTTACCCCCCGACTTACGTTGGCGATATGCCACCCAGCTAGCGGAAGCTGTACTGCCCATCAGCTTAACCCAACTGGTGGACGATTTTTACATGACCGTGGATGACCTAAAGCAGTTGGTGGCTCAAGGCCATAGCATTGCGGGGCATAGCCACCAGCACGACTGGATGAACACGCAAACGCCTGAACAACAACACAGCGAACTACTCGCCAGCCAAGCCTTATTAACCGAGGTTGGCATGTCCAAAGAGCATCACTGTTTTGTACCCCCCTACGGAGCCTATAACGAGACCACTCTCACACTTATGCAAGCCCTAGGGTTTCACGCCTCGTTTACCACGCAAGTGGGCAAGGCCCCACTGATGGATAGCCAACGGTATCAGTTACCCCGCCTCGATGCCAATGATTTTTTACATGTATAGAAAGCTCTGCAAAAGGGTTTTCAAGGTCTCTAAGTTCCTCGTTTTGCATTGCCCTACGGGCAATCTTGAGAGGCCGGGGCGTTCGCCCCCACAGTGAGGAGGGACCATCTCAATGCTTACGCAAGATCCTCATTGTGAAAAACCTCTCAAAGGCTCCCCCCTAGGTTTATTAATGGGGGCTAACGCCCCCATTGCCCCCCAAAAAAGAAATAGTTTCTTACGCTATTTAAACTGAAAGTTAGTATAACAAAACAGAGACCTTCTATAAGAAAGTCTCAACAAAAGATCTCTGTTTTTAGTATTAGTCGATGAGGTTGTCGCCTAAGCAGGTACTTCTTCAGCAACCGCAACAGGTTGAATCGACACAAAGCTACCATAGCGATTGTGTTTAAACTCGACGGTGCCAGCTTCTAAAGCAAACAACGTATCATCGCCACCACGACCCACGTTAGCACCAGGCTTAAACTTGGTACCACGTTGACGCACCAAAATCTCGCCAGCATTGACAAGCTGACCACCGTAACGCTTAACACCCAAGCGTTTCGCCTGACTGTCACGTCCGTTTTTTGTAGAACCTACACCTTTTTTCGAGGCCATGAGTGTTATCTCCTAATTTTACTAAACTCAATGATTGAAATCACAACGATTACCCGCACAACAGGTAACGAGGCATGGCTTAGCCTTTAATGGATTCAATTTGAATACGTGTGTACGATTGACGGTGACCGTTTTTGCGACGGTAGCCTTTTTTACAACGCATTTTGTAAACCAATACTTTAGGCCCACGGAAGTGATTTAACACTTTGGCTTGTACAGTAGCCCCAGCAACATAAGGAGCCCCAATGTGAATGGCTTCACCGTTGATAAGTAAGTTGACTTTATCAAAAGTCAGTTGAGCATCTTCAGCTTGATCCAACAAATCGATCGTAATGTAACGACCCTCTTCAACGTGGTATTGTTTTCCACTAATTTCTACAATTGCAGTAACCGTCATGGCTCAATTGTTCACTTTCTATACAATTGTCTGTTTGGTGGCAACACTGTAGCATCGTTTATCAAGTAAACAAGTGTACACTGTATTTGCAAAGCCAGCCAAATACACAAAACATAAACTAGAGTCATTAAAACTCTTGTGTCAGTATAATACAAACAAACGATATGTACAGTAGTTTTGTAGAGAAATCTCTGAAAAAGGGTTTGTCGAGGCTTCTAAGCTCCTCGTTTTGTGTCGTCTTTCAGACGACTTTGAGAGGCCGAGGCGTTCGCCCCCACAGTGAGGAGGAACCATCTCAATTCTTACGCAAGATCCTCATTGTGAAAAACCTCTCAAAGGCTCCCCCCTTGAGTTATTAACGGGGGCTAACGCCCCCGTTGCCCCCCACTTGAGTTTGGTAAACGAAAGAATATAAACGTGTTCGGAAAAATAAGGATTTAACTATATCGTTTAACGTAGGTAAAAACGCATGCTCGGGGTTTTGTATCGTTTCTTTTCTGCTCGTCAAGGCTATTCGTTATTAGAGATAGCCTTGGTGGTGTTGCTAACGTCCATTATTGCCAGCTTTATTGCGGCTAACTTTTTCGGGTTTCATGAACAAGCCGATGCTTCCGTGTTGACCTCTGTTCATGGGCAACTACAAAGTGTTGTTTCTCAAGCCGTTACCTTGCTAGAAAAACCAGCTACTCAGCTTAGTTTAAAACAAGTAGCCGATGCACTTGAGCATAACGGCGATCGCTATACCGTTACAGCTCCAGATTTACCAGCCACGCCGAACCCCAGTAATCGAGGGCAACGTTTAACCATCACGCTACTTGGCAAACCTGCGGGTGCAGATGTAACGGTTGAAGCAGAAGTGGATGCCTGTGGTAATGTATGCTTACTAAACCTAGTGGGGCTAAGCCATTACGCCTTGGTTGAAGAACCCCGCTTGAGGTGTACGATTCCGAGTCCGCCATCGGTCTGTCGCTACATTAAGCCTACCACCTAACGAAGCTTTATACAAACCTCTTGAACACCCAGCAGAGAGAGAGAGAGAAAGCACATCCACCCATGAGAGTCCGATCTCTATTGAATCTTGGAAAGCCTAAAACAGCGTATTCGTTGCTAGAACTCACCCTTTCCATGACGCTTGCCAGTGTGGTGTTGGCTATTATTGTGGGGCTTTCTTTCAGGATACAACAACAACAGCTCACCAATGAACGTATCTTACTAGGGACAACTAAGCTAGTGGTGTTAAAAAACTTGTTTACCAGCGTGGCACGCCAAGCAAGAGTCGTACAAATTACTGATACTTGTGCTGCCAGTACCTCCAGTACTGCAGTAGTTAATAGTGGTAATTGCCTAACAGCCTATATGGATGAAGGCATAGCCCTGCAATTTGAAGCCTTGCCTAGCAGTAACGAGTTACGTTTCAATCATTATACCTATACCCTTAACCCCACAACCCAGCTACCAGAACTAACACTAAGTAGCAAAACCAGCACACCTTTTTTAATGAACAGTGATACCACTTTGCCCAGTGCGTTTGTAGGGGCTATTGCGTTTACCTGTAATCGAGATTTGAATACTGCTACAGCTGCCATCAGCCCGTGCTTTAGGCGGCAAGGTAATCAGTACAACTGGGTAAGCCCACAGGTATTTTTTAACTACAACGCAAGTAACATGGGCAAGGTGGAACGTGTCTTTTTAAACCTAAGCGATACCCAAAATTACTGGATGCCGATTGGGTTAGGCTCTTTTTCCGTGTTTCGGGATGATGACGTAAGTATCGCCTTTTAGTGTTAAGCGTCTCTAAGGTTTCACCAGTGTGGGCCGCATCAACTGACGCACAAACGTTGGATGCCCAAAGGCTCCGTGATGCACATCGTAGTTGTAGTACTTGCAAGTAGCCTCTAGGTGGGCGACTTTTTCACGGGTGATATGATTCCACGGCGTAATGCTAGCTTCCTTACTACAGAAGCTCCATGTCCATAAATGCCCTGGATACGTGGGTATGGTGCCTGTGTAACCCGTGACGTGGTCAAACACGTCGTGCAGTACATCGTAAATGCGTCCCATGCCTACGTGGTCGCCAAAGGGAGATTCGGTTTGAGCCGTCAGTACCCCTTGAGGCGTTAGTACCCGTTTGGCGTGGCCATAAAACGCTTGAGTAAACAAACCTACCCCTGGGCCAATGGGGTCAGTGGAATCAATAAGAATAACATCAAAACTGCTATCGGGGGCGTTTTGCATGTAAGCCACACCATCATCCACCAGCACCGTCGCCCGAGGATCATCAAACGCACACCCAATGGTAGGAAAGTAGTTTCGGCCTGCTTCAATAACATTGCCATCAATTTCCACCATCACGGCCTCTTCCACACTGGGGTGTTTCAGTACTTCGCGTAGTGTGCCACCATCGCCCGCACCAATAATCAGCACCCGTTTAGGGGGGCTAGGCAACGAGGCCAGCGGAACGTGGCTAATCATCTCGTGATACACAAACTCATCACGTTCGGTGGTCATTACCAACCCATCCAGCAACATCAGTCGGCCATAGGTTTCGGTTTCTAGCACATCCAAGCGTTGAAACTCGCTTTGGCTACTATGGAGTACTTGCTTTACTTTAAAGCTAAAGGCCGTTCCTTCATTACGTTCAGTCACCCATAAATCCATCCCCAACGAGCGAGAATCTTCATCGACGTTAGAAATAGGAGAGGCAGGAGGCGTAGACATCATCATCATTAAAGCAGATTCTTTCATTTAAGCTGTTTCCCTCTAAGAGAGGGTTTTCTAGATAGTGTTGTCACGAGGTCAAGAATGGAGGAAGTTCAAGGAAAAACAAACGGCTTTTGAGGCGTGTACACAGAAGTACATAACGAAAAAAACGGATTGTTTTGACACAGAAATTACCCATTATGGGCCTTGTGACGACACTATCTAGCAAATTGCTTGAAAGTATAACGTAAACAGGAACAAAATAAAAGAGGGGCTGAAGAGTCATCAGGGTAAAAGCATGAAAGAGTGTGAATTGGCGTGTGTTTGATTCATAGAGTATGATTTCTTTGGCCTGAATTGCGTAGCTCTGAAGGCCAAAGTGGGGTCAAGGGGCAAAGCCCCTTGCACGCAGGGGGATCGCCAAGGGGGACTCTCGTGCAAGAGTCCCCGCTTGGCAC
>JBJTUB010000278.1:0-2461 GCA_046080465.1 Vampirovibrionales bacterium
GGTGCCAACGTGATTCCCTCGTTCGGCTGGGGCTGAGGCTCCAAGCTCCCTGCCACCAACTGGCGGAGTGTTTGCATCAGCAAATCGCCCGCTTGGTGCGAGAGTCGTTCGGCCAAGCTTCCTGTGGTATCGTTCGGATAAATATCAGTGGTGCTGGTTAGTAACATAGCTCCTGTATCCACGCCTTCATCGCTAAACATCGTGGTTAAGCCTGTGGTGGTATCGCCGTTGAGGATACTCCATTGAATGGGGTTGGCTCCACGGTAGGCGGGTAGTAACGAGGCATGCACGTTAATCGTCCCCAAACGGCTGGCTTGCAACACCCGCAAGGGCAGAATCTGCCCAAAGGCGATGGTAATCAACGCATCGGCTTGCTGGGCTTCAATCCACGCCATCATGTCTTCATCTTTACGCAGGCGTTCGGGTTGAAGCACGGGCAGACTGTGAGCTTCGGCCAGTACCTTGACAGGCGAGGGCGTGAGCTTTTTTCCACGGCCTGAGGGACGGTCGGGCTGGGTAATCACCCCCACAACCTGAACCTCATCGGGGTGGTTGAGCAAGGTTTGCAAACAGGGGACGGCAAAGGCAGGGGTGCCCATAAATAGTAGTTTTAGCATCGGCAAGGAAAGATTCTATACTGTTTTTTGAAAGATTTAAACTTTATCAAGGTTAAAATTAAGTATGTTTATGTTACACTGAACATACTTAATTTTCAAATCCTCCTCAACACCTCTCTTTTCATCGCTCTGTACAAAGCCACCCTCTACCATGAAAACACCTACCAACACTTTTACCACCATCGAACTTTTTGCAGGAGCAGGAGGACTGGCTCTTGGGCTTGAAAAAGCGGGATTTTACCCGCTTGCCCTTGTAGAGATTGATAAAGATGCGGTCGCCACTCTCAAGCACAATCGCCCCCACTGGCCTGTGTTGTATCAAGATGTGTCTCTGCTTTCATCCAAAGATCTCCCCGCTTTGTTTTCGATTCAACACAGCCAGTTAGATTTACTCTCGGGTGGGGCTCCGTGCCAAGCTTTTTCTTATGCGGGTAAGCGGTTGGGGCTAGAGGATGCACGAGGCACGTTGTTTTATCATTTTGCTGTGTTTTTACAACAACTCCATCCTAAAACGTTTTTGTTTGAGAATGTGCGAGGCTTGTTGAGCCACGATCACGGGAGAACCTACGAACTGATTTGCACTATTTTTAAAGAGTCAGGCTATCAGATTCAAACAAAGCTATTGAATGCTTGGGATTATGGTGTCGCCCAAAAACGAGAACGCCTCATTATTGTGGGAATCCGTCAGGATTTAAGCCCTCGTTTTCAGTTTTCTTTTCCTGAACCTCATCTCTATAAGCCCGTCTTGCGTGATGTTTTAATGGATACCCCTACAAGTGTGGGAAGCAGTTACTCCGATACCAAACGTCGTATTTTTAAACTCGTTCCCCCTGGGGGGTGTTGGCGAGATGTACCTGAACCTATTGCTAAAGAGTATATGAAAAGCTGTTGGGATATGGGAGGCGGACGCACAGGGATTTTACGCCGATTGAGTCTTGATGAACCCTCGCTAACCGTGTTAACCTCGCCTTCTCAAAAGCAGACGGATCGTTGTCACCCCTTAGAAGAACGCCCCTTTACCGTACGAGAAAATGCTCGTATTCAATGCTTCCCAGATGATTGGCAGTTTAAAGGCAGTGTGGGCAGCCAGTACAAACAAATAGGCAATGCCGTACCCGTATTACTAGGCTACGAAGTTGCTAAAGAGATTAGAAAAGGATTAGAGTTATTACAATGTGGCCTTTAGATTTTATTTCAAAAGCTGATTTTCATACCCATGTTCAAAAAACGATAGAACAGTATGGCGATAAATTGCAACCGTTTAATCTTCAAAAGTTTAATAGCAATATTGTAGACCCTATTAAACTGATTTTTGATAAAACGGTTTATAATTATTCATGGGAAGAAGTGATTAAACACGAAATATTTAGACAACGAGATAAATCGAATAACAATGATATTGGGTATTTTCACCAAGATATTTTTCAATATATTCAAAACTGTAGTGTGCCACAACAAGGCTGGGATGTTATTTATCAAAAAGAATCAGGAATCGCTTTACCTGATGGAGATACGGTTCGTACGGTTTATGTTGAAATGAAAAATAAACACAATACGATGAACTCCTCTTCCTCGGCGAAGACCTATATTAATATGCAAAGTCAACTCCTTGCGAATGATCATTGTGCTTGCTTTTTGGTAGAAGCCATTGCTAAAAGATCTCAAAATGTTCCGTGGGCTATTAAAGTAGATAACGTTCAGAAAAAACACAAACGTATTCGCCGTGTTAGTATGGACGAGTTTTATGCGTTAGTGACGGGGAATCAAACCGCTTTTTATGATATGTGCATGGTGTTGCCTGATGTGATACAAACAGTTGTTGGAAGCCTTGTGCAAGATCACAT
>JBJTUB010000279.1:0-16110 GCA_046080465.1 Vampirovibrionales bacterium
GGCCGTTCCTCCCTCTCTACAACTCTCCCCCCTAAGTTATTCTAGGGGCTTCGCCCCTAGATACCCCTATTTTTATTTGTAGTTATACTAGTTTTTTAAAACTTAACAAGAGTTCTTCTAGGTTTAGACGATTTTTTAAAAAACAGCTTTTAGTTAACACTCTCATTTATTTTTATCGATTGTATCGTATAGCTTCTGTAATTGGTGCTGTAGTGGTGGCAGATCATTTAGGATGGTGGGCAGTAAAATGTCCCAGTTTACACCGTGGTATTCGTGAATCAGTTTGTTACGTAAAGCAATCATATGTTTCCAAGGGATATGAGGGTGAGCCTCTTGTAACGCTTTAGGCAGTTGGTTTGCAGCTTCACCAAGAAGTTCAAGATTGCGGATGATAGCATCACGGTGAAGTCGAGAGGCGAGCAGTTGTTCGGGCTGAAGATTGGAACAAAAGGTTTGAATGGCTTGAATAAACTCCAGCATGTCTTGGAGAATGAGGTCGGGGTAGCGTTTAGGCATGCCAAATTTCCACCATGTCAGGAATAATACGTTCTAGGTAGTGAGGTTTGAGTCCTGTTTTTGGCACGAGATCGACAGTGCAATTGAGTGCTTGGGCGAGTTGCTCTTCAAGTTCAAAAAACGCCCATCCTACGGGTTGGTTAAACTCTACCAGTAAATCGATATCGCTAGCCTCTGTGGCTTCGTTTCTAGCGACGCTACCAAAAAGGCTTAACGATTCGATGGGGTAGTGCTGTAACAATGTAGGTATGAGTACCTTGAGTTGTTGTTGAACATATTCTTTGGTAAGCATGTAAACAGACTCCTTGAACGATAGACATCTACTCCAGTATAACATGAAAGGATTGGACTTGGCGTGTGTTTGAGCTGTAGAGTGTGATTCTTTGGCCTGAATTGCGTAGCTCTGAAGGCCAAAGTGGGGTGCAAGGGGCAACGCCCCTTGCACGCAGGGGAGAACGCCCAACGGGGGACTCTCGTGCAAGAGTCCCCGCTTGGCACCCGCCAGCTAAAATCGAAAGCACTAAAAAAACTGGCTCCCTGTAGCGGTATAGTCGCTTCTGTGCAGAAGATTGCCACGCTTTGCTCGCAATGACATAGGGTTTAGGATTTCATGCTTTTGCCCTGCTTTTTAGGTCATCCATCGGCGTAAAAACGCATTCAGGTGTGTTACTAACTGGGCGGGGGTACCAAAGCTAGCCTTACTACTCCCATCGCCGATAATTTCTAGGCGTGGCAAGGATTGTAGCCAGCCAAGACACGCTGGAGCCACCTGCTCAAGCGTTGGGATCCTGATCTTGAGGGGGGTGAGCTTGTCGTTGTTCCGATCCACTAAAAACGCAAGGTTCGGTACGAAGCTCGCCCCGTTTTCAAGTGTCACTCCTAAACAGGCCAAAGCCGAGTAATCGTTGGCAGAATCGCCCCCCGTTACGACGCAGGGGAGTATCGTATTCAGGCTGTGTTGAAGGTTCACCCAATAGTGAAGCACTTGCCCTTTGCCAGCTTCGCCAAAGGGATTAAGTTCGTAGTAGGCACGGTTCCAATGGCCATCGTGAAAGAGATGAGCCACAGAAGGATCGCTTTTACTGGGTTCGTTTTTATGGTTCAGTTTCGGCGAGGGGACAACGGTACCAAAAAGCCGTTTAAGCTGAGTTTCAAACAAGGCTTCAACCCCAGCGATACTCTGCTGAAGGGTAGCCTGTGGTAAGGTGAGTGCCTGCTCGGCTTCCAGCGTTTGACCTTCGTTTGCTTGATGGGGAAGCATCCACGTCAGTTGCGGACTCAAGGGCTGGCCTTGAAAAAAAACAACCGCCTCGTGAAGAGGTGAAGCGTTGTTAGCCGTTGGATTCGTCACAGGTTTCAGAAAAACAGCCTCCACAGGGACGGTGTCTTTGGCTCCACGGCGAGCCTGAAGTTGCAAGGCCACGGCACTATTTCCTGGGTATTCGCTAAAACCGTGATCACGCAAGCCTTGCTGTAGCTTTTGGCCTATTGTTGTGGGATTCCATGGAGGTATCGAGGAGATCGGGTGCCATTTCGCCGTGGCCTGCAATGCCTGTTGTACAAACTGTAGGTAGTGGTTGGCACTCTCAACAAGCTGCATTTTTTGCTCTGGGCTGAGCGAGGAATCATGAAAGAGATCGGTTGTTAAGGGAACCCAAACATTGTAGGCCTGCTCTAGCTCGGAGACTTGAATCAGAAACTGTAGGTTATCCATATCCACGGGTTTTTGTACGCACAAACTACCGTTTTGGGTGGCAATGGCCGTCAGCATTAAGCCTTGAAAAGCCTTGCGTTGATCGTCATCTACAGGGAGCTTTTTAATAACGTTGGCAATGGCTTTGGCGTTCCGCCCTGTGGAAATAACCAACTGGGGGGTAATCTTATAATTGGTTTGGAGCGTTTGGCATAACTGATTAAAGCAATCCAGTTCTGGGGCGGGTAGGATTAACCCACCCTGCGTTTTGCTTGCTAAGGTTTCATCAAAATCCAGTAGGATAGGTAGTACCGTTGGTTTCCTTAAAGGTGGTTGGCAAGAGTTAAGCACCACACCCATCCTTTACACAGAAAAACTGGCTAAGGCGATCTTCGACCCACGGTTGCACTTGAGCATGTACCTCGGGTACGGCACTGGCCAACGACTCCAACACCTGATACGCAAAGGCGTGCATCAACAAGGCCGTAGCAGTGGTTTCATCTATCCCACGGCTTTTTAAGTAAAACAACTGCTGGGCATCCAACTGCCCCACCGTTGCCCCGTGCGAACATTTAACATCATCCGCATCAATCTGCAACCAAGGGCGATTGTACACTTTCGCCTTGTTGCTTAACAACAGCGTGTTACTCAACTGCTGGGCATCGGTCTCAATGGCGTGCGGTGCCACGTAAATACTGCCATCAAACTCGCACTTGGCCGTATCGGTGGCGATGGTTTTAAACAACTGGCCACTGGTACAGTTTGGCACTCGGTGATTGATTTGAATGTGATGATGCCCCTGCATAGCCTCATTAGCCAACAACAGCCCGTTACATTGGGCATCGGCACCTTCGCCTAACAAGTTGGCTTGCATACTGTGGCGGAAAGTGCCTGCTTGCAAGCCCAACGAAATCACCGTGAGTTGAGCTGTGGCATGCACGTCGCCTTGCGTGGTGAAATATACATGCGTGTTGGCCTGTACGTTGCCCGTGACTATCACGGTCAACTGACTGCCCTCGGCCAAGTTGGCATCCACCAAACCGAGTACCAAGGTGTTGTTGGTAAGGGTAGATTGCTGAAGGTTTACCCATACCGTGGCTTGGCTCCCTGCTTGCAAATCGGCTTGAAGGGCGATCGGATAGATAGCCTCTTCGTTTAGGTTGCAGGTCAATTCAATAGGGTGCAAGGGTTCGCCGTGGTTAGGCAAACGAAGCTCTAGCGGTGTAGTGCTTAAGCCCAAGGCTAACAAGGCGAATGGATCATCCATGGTTTCTACACCATTGGCTGGCACACAGGGGCGATTCATGGGCTGCAGCAGGCCATGGTTCCAGTGGGCACTATCCTCTAGTTGACGCACGGGTAAGGCAGGGGTTGCCAACAGACGGCGAACATCCACGTATTTAAAACGTTCGTGACGACGGGGCTGAGGTTCGCCCACGGCCTGCAAACGCACAGCCACCGCAGGAGCATTGGCTTCCACCAAGGGCAGTAGGTGTTGCATGAGCGGAGAAGTCAACGGTTGGGCTTGCACGGTCACTCGCTTGGGGTTAGGTGTAGCCAGTAAGGAGGGTTCACTGGCTTGAGAGGCAACAATCATCATCATCGGGGGCTAGGTTCCTTTCGCTTAAACAGCCGAAGCCACGGCCATGCCGTGTTCTTCAAGCAACCAATCGTAACCCCGTTCTTCCAACACCAAAGCCAAGCTGGCATCGCCCGTGTGGATGATTTGCCCTTGAGCCAACACATGCACCACATCAGGCTTGATGTAATCTAACAAGCGTTGGTAGTGGGTAATAACGATACTGGCTTTTTCTGGGCTTTGAATGTGGTTCACGCCGTTGGCCACAATGCGTAAGGCATCAATATCCAAGCCTGAATCGGTTTCATCTAACACGGAAACGATGGGGTCGAGTACGGCCATTTGCAGAATCTCGTTGCGTTTCTTTTCCCCACCCGAGAAGTCTTCGTTCACGTTGCGGTGCAGATAATCTTCACGCATTTCTACCACGGGGAGTTTGGTGGCTAGGTAGGCACTAAACTCGGTGGTATCGAGTTCGGGCTGATTCAAATACGTTTGGCGGGCGTTGTAGGCCTGACGCAAAAAACTAGCGTTGTTGACTCCTGGCAGTTCTACGGGGTATTGGAAGGCCAAAAACAAGCCTGCTCTGGCACGTTCATCGGCTTCCATGTCGAGCAGGTTTTTCCCACAAAACAGAACCTCGCCTGCGGTGATTTCAAAGCTGGGGTGGCCGGCCAACACTTTAGAAAGCGTGCTTTTCCCTGAACCGTTCGGCCCCATAATGGCGTGGGTTTCGCCTGCGTTAATGGTGAGGTTGATGCCTTTGAGAATCTCGGGACCCTCCACAACTCGGGCGTGTAGGTTGGTAATTTGCAGTAGTACGGTCATGGGATGGGTTTCCTTTTTTACAATCGATAAATTTATAATTAAAATCTAAGCACTGCGTTTGGTTAAATGATGTTCAACCGTTTTACGAAGCTGATAGTCGAGGGTTCGTTGATCACTTTGATTGGCAAAGTGAAGCAATCGGTGATGGTGGGCACACACCACACTCAAGTTCCATAAGGCATCCTCGCCACCACGATGCAAAGGTACTAAGTGATGTACTTCAATATAATCTTCGCCGTTGGGTTTTGTAAAGTGATTGCTACATTCTTCTACCATACAACGTGTACCAAAGCACTCTTTCGCCTTTTGAACCCACCCACGGTTACGAGCAAACACTTCTACTAAATATTCTCGTTTGTCGCTAGGGGGCTGCTGCTGAAGCACCTGTTGCCATTCAGGTTCTACCTCATCGGGGAGTAAGTTAGTATTTAACCATGTATAAGAACCACGTTCGTTAAACTGAAGAATACCCTCTTTACGAAGCAGTTGCAATTGTTGACGAATTTTGGCTTGTACGTTGTTATTATCAGGATAAGATATTGCAAGAGTTGCCTCTGCAAACGCATACAACTCTTGCAAGGTGAAGGTACGAGATCCAAGCCCTTCACACAAAGAAATGACTTGTGCAAGGACTTGTTGTTTCCAAATGGAGGCTTGAGTCATCATGGCAGAAACCTTTACCCCTAGCCGACGGAGTTTTCGAGCTTGAGGCTGAGTAACTGCGTCGCCTCGGCGGCAAACTCGGCGGGTAGCTCGTTAAACACGCTTTGACAAAACCCATTGACAATCGTTGTCACGGCTTCATCGGCAGGAATGCCACGAGACTGAAAGTAAAACAGCTGATCCTCGCTAATACGGCTGGTGCTGGCCTCATGCTCTAAGGTGGCATTCGGGTTTTCTACCTGAATGTAAGGGTAGGTGTTGGCCTTACACTGGGTACCAATCAACATGCTATCGCACTGGGTGAAGTTACGAGCGTTGATAGCCCCTGGCTTAATGACCACCGACCCCCGATAGCTGTTCTTACTTTTGCCTGCTGAAATACCTTTAGAGACAATACGGCTACGGGTGTTTTTACCGATGTGAATCATCTTGGTGCCCGTATCAGCTTCTTGAAAATTGTTCGTTAAGGCCACGGAATAAAACTCGCCAATGGAGTTATCGCCCGTTAAAATACAGCTAGGGTACTTCCAAGTAATGGCTGAACCCGTTTCTACCTGAGTCCAGAAAACTCGGCTATTTGCCCCTAAGCAGTTGGCACGTTTGGTAACAAAGTTGTAAATACCGCCTTGCCCTGTTTTAGGGTCGCCTGCAAACCAGTTTTGCACGGTACTGTATTTAATCTCGGCATCATCCAAGGCCACCAACTCGACCACGGCGGCGTGTAGCTGACGACTATCGAACTTGGGGGCGGTACAGCCTTCCAAATAACTCACCTTCGCCCCTTTATCGGCGATGATGAGAGTGCGTTCAAACTGGCCACTGCCCTCGGTATTGATGCGGAAGTAGGTGGAAAGATCCATGGGGCAAGTCACGCCCTCGGGGATGTAGACAAAGCTACCATCGGTAAAGACGGCGGCGTTTAAGGCCGAAAAGAAGTTATCGGTCACAGGAACCACGCTACCTAGGTATTGTTGAATCAGCTCGGGGTGGGTTTCTAAGGCTTCAGAAATGGAAGAGAAAATAACGCCGTGCTTGGCGAGATCTTTCTTAAAGGTGGTGCCAATGGAGACGGAATCAAACACGGCGTCCACGGCCACGTTGGCCAAACGTTTCTGCTCATTGAGGGGGATGCCCAACTTTTCAAAGGTGGCCAATAACTCGGGATCCACGTCGTCGAGGCTTTGCTTTTTCTCGGCGTTTTTAGGGGCGGCGTAGTAGGTAATATCCTGATAATCAATGTCAGGGTAGCTAACATCCGCCCAGACGGGTTCTTCCATCTGTTGCCATTGTTTGAAGGCCTTGAGGCGGAAAGCGAGCATCCACGAGGGTTCGTTTTTCTTGGCACTAATGGCTCGCACCACATCTTCGTTCAAGCCTTTGGGAAAGACCTCTGCATCAATCATGGTTTGAAAACCATATTGATACTCTTGTTGCTGTAGAATATCAAGCGTCGTCATCATTATGATAAGAATCCAGTCGTTACAAAATATAAATAAAAAACTCAGTTAAAGAGAGAAAACCAATCCATAAAAATAGGGTTGCCAAAACGTTGAAAAATCGTTACGTTAATCCAAGTGAATATCTCGTTGTTCGCAATCGCTAAAGCAATCGTCTTCTTCATCTTCGGTATGCTCAACGCAACTGGCACACACGGTATCCAGCACCTCCATGCGATGCTCTAAATCAGCCTTCATTTTTTGAAGCATCTCTAGCTTGGCATCAATGGCGTTTTTTTGCTGGCGGAGCGCCTGCTTACTGGCCTCGACACGCACGGCTCGGGTGTGAATATCAGAAGCAACACTGGCAGAACCCAAAATCGCTAGGATTTCTTCTAGGCTGTAGTTGAGTTCTTGCAAAGATTGAATGGCCTTCAATCGTTTAAGAACATAAGGGTGATACAGGCGATACCGCCCTTCGGTACGCCCCACAGGAGCAATAAGGTCAATTTCTTCATAGTACCGCAACGTACGAACGGTGAGCTGGCTATGCTTAGAGAGTGTGCCAATGGTGAGTAGGGGAGTGTCCTGACTACTGGGATCTTCAGCCACCAGAGAGGCGATGGCAACGAGGTCGGTTTTTCTAGCAAGGTTCGCCATAAGGTAGAAAGGTTCTTTCTTAATCAAGAAACATTAAACAAATGAACATTAAAAGGATAACGTAAACGTAAAGTTACGTCAATCTTTATTAGTCTGTTTGGCGGGGGTGTTTCTTAATTGTTTAATAATTTAAAAAGATGCCCAAACAAGGAAGCTTGTTTTGTCAAGTGGATTTTTAAAGATGCTCTTATTTTGTTACAATTACCTCTGGATTGAGAGGAGTGAATGCCAACTTTCAAAATGAAAGCAACGTGTTTTGATGGGCAATTTCGGGGGATTAAGTTAAAATAAACGGATTGTTAC
Organism: Vampirovibrionales bacterium; assembly: GCA_046080465.1. GTDB lineage: Bacteria > Cyanobacteriota > Vampirovibrionia > Vampirovibrionales > JAJTHC01 > JBJTUB01. The sequence goes on from JBJTUB010000279.1 coordinate 7,679, forward strand.
TTGCCAACAGATAAGGGTTTTTAGTAAACTAACAAATGTCTTTACATTGTTTAACTTTCAAACGACTGTTCAAATAAGAGTTGCAACAAGAGTAATCACATAACTGGTTGAGTTGGTATGTTTTATCGGCTTAAGTTGTGTTGTTCATTTTAAAAGGTCTTGTTTGATTGATTGGTAACGAATAATGTATTTGACGAACGGGTAATCAAACTGTATACTATATGAATACTAAAAGGAAGACCTCGTTCTTCCTTTTTTATTTGCGGACTGTGTTTCTTTTGCATTAAGCCCTGCTTTACACACATCCCCCTATTTGTTTTGTCATTGTTATCTAGTTAGAGAGTGACTCTCCACCGCTATGAAACCCTCCCCTACTGCCTCTTCATCCGTTGCTACGGAATCGTTTTTAGCATCCCCCGCCGTGACTACAGGGGTAAGCCTGCCTGCCCATCCGCAAAGCCACACGGCCTCGTTGTCTCCTTCCTCTAGCACGGTGAACGCTTTACAATGCTATCGTGAATTGATTGATGTCTCAGAATCGGAAACGCCCAGCGAGGCCTTGCTATTGCTTGCACAAGCGATGCAACAAAGCGGCACTTTGGCCAAGCATTACGGATGGACGCAAGCACTTTCTGTTAATACAGGTTATTTAGTGTTGTCTCCCGCACAGGTTCGGCGTGTCAGCAAGTTGGTGCAAGAGGCAGGATTCCTGTTGCACACGTTTTACACCCACGTACCCCAAACGCAACAAGCTGCGAAGGCACAGGGGTTTCGGGTAGAAGAATTGAGTAAGCAACGCTTGCAGGCCTTGTCGCATCCTGCTTCAGCATCGGCCTCGGCGTTGGTAGAATCACTTTTGCAAGCGGCGGAACAGCCCACGACCGCCACGCTCGACGAGCCTGCTGTTGCTACCCACGCCACACAGGAGACGACGTTAGAAAACACCGTGACAGAGGTAGCGATGTCGATAGAAGAAGAAACGCCCCCTAGCACGCTGGCTACGAGCCATCCTGCAGCCGTCTTGCCTCCGCCAACGCATCAGTTACCCACCGAGCAGGTGACGTGGATTCATGGTACTCAACGAAGTGGCCGAGTGATTGAAGCTCAAGGACACTTGGTTGTTTTAGGCGATGTGAACCGTGGGGCCGAGCTGCGTGCCACAGGTGATATTGTGGTGTGGGGTGAGCTAAAAGGTATTGCTCATGCGGGGTTCCCTGATCAGCGTGAGGCCAGCATTCGGGCGTTAAAACTGGATGCCTTGCAGTTACGTATTGCCGATATTATGGCTCGTCGCCCCGATCAATTGAACGCTGCCAAGGCGAGCAAAGGGTTTTTAGGTGGATTTAAAGAAGAACACTCGACTTATTTGCCTGAAGTGGCTGCGGTAGAGGCCTCTGAAATTGTGATTAGTACCTATGGAAACAAAAAAAATTAAACAAACCTTAAGCATCAATTTGTGTAAACACATGGTTAGTTTAGGCGATGCTACCTAAACTAAAATAGTATAAGTTTTTTAAAAAAATCATTGAATCAAGTTGCTACATTGTTATGAACAAGGAGTGTTTAATGAACGCATTAGAATCCAACCCGAACCGCTTTACCCCTGCCCTTTCCCCCACCCTAACGAAAGAAGAATCGCTCCGCTTGCTAGACGCTCAGCCTGAACCCTTGTTGATGGAAAATAAAAACCGCTTTGTGTTGTTCCCTATTAAGCACAATGCCGTATGGGAAATGTACAAGCAAGCCGAGGCCTCGTTTTGGACGGCCGAAGAAGTGGATCTATCTGAAGATTTGTCGCATTGGCACAACCTAAGCGATGATGAACGCTACTTTATTAAGCATGTACTCGCCTTTTTTGCCGCCAGTGATGGGATTGTGAACGAAAACTTAGCCTCACGCTTCTCCACGGAAGTGCAGATTCCTGAAGCACGCTGTTTCTATGGTTTTCAAATTGCGATTGAGAACATCCATAGCGAAATGTACTCGTTGCTGATTGATACCTACATTCAAGATACCGTCGAGAAAAATCGTTTGTTCAACGCGATTGAAACGGTTCCCTGCGTGACACGCAAAGCCGAATGGGCCTTGAAGTGGATTAACAATAGCAATAGCTTTGCCGAACGCTTGATTGCTTTTGCCTGTGTGGAAGGCATCTTCTTCTCATCCAGTTTCTGCTCTATTTATTGGTTGAAGAAGCGTGGCTTGATGCCAGGGTTAACGTTCTCTAACGAACTGATTGCTCGTGATGAAGGCATGCACACCGATTTTGCTTGCTTACTGTACAACATGCTGAACAATAAACTGAATGCCGATCGGGTACGTGAAATTGTGATGGATGCCGTGGCCATTGAAAAAGAGTTTGTTACGGATGCCTTGCCTGTAGAGTTAATTGGTATGAATAGCCGATTGATGACGCAGTATGTGGAGTTTGTTTCAGATAGATTGCTGATTGAGCTTGGCCAGCCCAAGGCGTTTGGTGCAACGAATCCGTTTCCGTTTATGGAGCATATTTCGTTGCAAAACAAAACGAACTTCTTTGAAGCACGAGTGGGTTCGTACCAAAAAGCAGGCGTGATGAATAAATCTTCGGATGAGCGGGCGTTCACCCTCGAAGAGGACTTCTAAACAAGAGAGTGTGTTGAACTCAATCGTTTATAAAAAAAGGTTATAGGATGTGACTCCTATAACCTTTTTTGTATGCAGTCGGCTATATAATGTAACGGAATGTAACGAGAAAATCTGCCTGTTGTTTGCCCCAAAGGGGGTGGGTCTTTTGGGGGGGCGTTCGATATAAGAACACCAGCAATCACCTCGCCTTTTTTGATATAGAAAGGATGCAAGATAGACGGTATGACCAGCCCCCCAGAGTTACCGCCACCCACAACGATTCCCCCCTCGCAAGCAGAGGCATCCATCGACGCTTCTACCAACGAGATGCCCGCCCCTGCTGCTTCAACGACCGAGCCAAGTAATCCACAAGAAGCCCTTGATACCCTAGGCAAAGAACTGCTTGATGGCTTTGATGAAGCCGATCTTTACGCCATTGCCGATGTGATGGCTCTGCCCCCTAAGGCACAGTTGGCCGTCTTTCAGCAACACCCCGTGCGGTTTATGCTTAGCTTTTTGGATGCCTTTGGTACGATGTTGAAACGCCACACCACCTTGGTAGAAGCGATTCAAGCCCACCGAACACTCGACCCTGAAATGAACGAGTTTCTGCCCTTGGTACTAAGTACCTTAAAAAGCATGGAAATTAAAGGCGATTTGAATGACACGCTTACATGGGCGGAGGCCATTCAAAAAGCGAAAGAACAAGTGCAGGCTAACTTGATGAAGGCCGCCCAACATGCCCCCAACGAGATGAGCTTGCCCACGGCTCCGCCACCCACCGCTGTAGGCAAGGGGCAACGTAGCCCCAACCCGGGTGAGCCTCCTACGTTTACCAGTAAGCAAATACAAGCCATGAGCTTGGCGGAGTTTACCAAGCACAAGGAGGCGATATTTAAGGCCTATAAAGAAGGGCGGGTATTATAGAAACCTCTGCTTCTCTGTGACTGCACGGTACAGTGACCGTCAACGACAAAGAAGCTGTCTTCACGGCGTTAACAATGACACACTCGTTTTAAACGTTTTACCAACGAAAGGATAACGACTCAATGATGATGATGATGGCCTACGATTCCTTTAAGCCCCAAGTTTGGAGCAAAAGTATTCAAGAAGCACTCGCCAAACAAATGGTGATGGGAAATTTGGTTCATACAGAGTTTCAAGGCGACATTAAAGATTTAGGCGACCGTGTGAATATTATCAATGTGGGTAACGTGATTGTGCGGGATTATACCCGTGGACAGTCGCTCATCATTGATACCCTGACCGATAGCCTCAGTACGTTATTGATTGATCAGCAAAAGTACTTTGCTTTTAGAGTGGATGATTTGGATCAGGCCCAACAGCATATGAACATCATGGAAGCCTACACCAACCGTGCAGCACTCGCTATTAAAGAAGTGATTGATACCCGCTTGTACGGGCATTACACCGAGGTGGCCAGTGGTAACGTCATTGGCAGTACCACACCCGTTGCCCTCACCGCCACCAACATTTACGATCAAATAACCAGTTTGGCCGAATTGTTGGATGCCAACAACGTACCTGCTGAAGAGCGCTCGTTAGTGATTTCTCCACGGGCGAAAACCTTGTTACTGCGTAGCAGCTCGTTTAACCGAGCCACCGCAGGCGGTGACGAACTTGTGCGTCAAGGCCGTATTGGCTATGTTGCAGGCTTTGAGGTGTTTGTTTCTACCAACATTCCCACCTTGGCAGGGGGCGTGGTGCCACTCTTGGCCTTCCATAAAGAGTTTGTGACCTTTGCCAGCCAAGTGGGCAAAACAGAGGTGGTTCGTCCTGCAAGCGAGTTTAGCTCCATTATGCGTGGCCTTTACTTGTATGGTTCTCGAGTGATACGTCCAGAGGCGGGGGCGGTGTTGCGAGTCACCATCGCCTAATCTCCTTCCTTCATAGCTTTCCTTTCAATGTTCCTTTCTTGATTATTATCCATCAACCCCCCTATCTTGTGGTATCTATCGTAGCTACCTCAAGACTAGGGGCTTTTTTTAGAGATGTATAAAGGAAAATCTTTATGCCAACCACTACCCCCATGACGGTGTTGGAGTGCATCAACTGGGTACTGAAACGAGCAGGGCAAAACACCATCAGTAGTTTACTGATGGCCCCGACCCCCGTTCGGCAAACCTTGGATGCACTCAACCTTGTTTACAGCGAATTGATTACCACCCTACCACTGCCCTCACTACGTCAACGGCTTACCGTGGCATTGTCAGCCAACCAAGCCACGGTGGATTTAACGCCCTTGGGCATTCAACCCGAATCTATTGGCGATCATGGCTTTGTACGCTTTACACTGGGTAGCCAAGCCCCTGTGGTACTCGCCCCACTCAGCCAACAAGAAGCCTTGCTTCGTCCCGTTAATAGCGTGGCCGAGCAACCCACCAGTTACTGGCTGGATGCTAGCACCCTACGCATTTGGCCGACCCCCAGCCAAGCGATAACGCTAGATATTGGCTACACCCCCACCCCCGCCCGTTATCTTGAGAGCGATGCGGCGGTGGCGATTCCCTTTCCTGTTAGTTGGCATCGGGTGTTGTTGCTGGGGATGCTGGCTCATGTGCAACAGTTTTTGGGGGAAGGCGTGTATTTGGATACCTTCCAACAGTACGATGTGGCCAAACAACAGTTACGAGCTAAATGCTTGTATCAGCAGACACCTTCACGCATTTGGCCCACCTACTACGGCTACACCCAGTAGAAGAAACGGAGACTTTAGCTTATGATGATGACTTCGTTTTATCGAAAAGCCTCTAACGAGCAGTACTACCACACCCTCTCGTTGTTTGAGCTGGATGGAGGCATCAACCAACTGGCGAATCGCTTGGATATTGCCACCAAACAACAGCAACGTATCGAGAACCTACACTGGAACCCCCGCCAAGGCTGGAGTACCGAAAACGTGGGCTACAGTTTGTTAACTTCTACCCCCTTAGCCAGTGGGGCAACGCTACGCCGAGTGTATCCGTTTATGGATGCCCAAAACGTGAGCCACCTGATGGTGCAAGCAGGCAGTACCTTACTGGATGTGGATGCCTTAACGGGGAACATTGTGCGTAACTTAGGTACGGTGGGGGCGGCTCCTTGTGGGTTTGCCACCCTCAATGGGGTGTGTATTATTACCAGTACGCAGTTTGCCCCACGCACCTATGATGGTAGTAATCCGTTGCAAGCCTTGGCCTCGTGGCCGCCCTATTTCCCTGAATTGAACGTGGGTAGCCCCAGTATTGCTTGCTTTTACGGCAACCGATTGTGTGTGGCGGGCGATGCGAACAATCCCTCTCTGTTACTTCTTTCGCACGAAGAACGCATGAACGATTTTGTGCAGTACGCCAACGATGTGCAAAGTGGCGGCGGTGTGTTGGTGGCTCCTGGCGATGGCGATAAAATTACGGCCTTGGTACCGTTGTTTGTCCCCTACACCAACGAGCAACAGCTGATTATCTTCAAAGAACGTTCGATTTACACCTTGCGAGGCCACAACTGGGAGACCTTTCAACTGGAACAACTTACCCAGCATGTGGGAGCAATCAACGCTCAAAGCGTGTTGCAAGCAGGGGGCGAACTCTGGTTCTTAAGCTTGCAAGGGGTCAATAGCCTGAGTGCCAATACGGCTTTGGGTGTGTTGGCCGTGGGCAATGTCTCCTTGCCCATTCAAGCCAGCGTGCAACAGCTCAACCGCTATGCCCTAAGCACGGCCTTTGCGTTTTACGATACCGTACGGCAAGAGGCTTGGTGGTGTGTGCCAACCAACAGTCACCCCCGCCCCAACCGAGTGTGGGTTCAAAAACGCATGCCGAACGGACACTCTATCTGGAGTGAACGCACCCAACTGGAACTTACCTGTGGGTGTGCCTTGTTTACAGGCGAATTGATTACGGGCAATCACCTAGGGCAACTGCATCGCCAACGCCAAGGGCTAAGCTATGCGGGGCAGGCCATCTCGTGGGTGTGGCAATCGTCGCCCTTACTTACCAGTAAGCACGGTTTGCAAGCACGGTTTCGGCATGTGGATGTGTTGGTTCGGCAAATAGGGAGCCAAAGTTTCAACCTGAGCCTAAGCTACAACTTGGGTCAGCGGGCGGGCGAAACCTTGGTGCCAAGCATTGTTGTTTCGGGCGATGAAGCCAAGGCCGCCTACGGTGGTGCGAGCTACGGCAGTACGCAACGCTACGGCGAACTCACCGCTGCCATGGCACGTTGCTTCCCTGCGGGTTCCGCCAGTTGGGTAGAACTCACCTGCTCGGGCGTGTTGAGTGGCACGACTCCTATCACCAATTTCCCCCTACATCAGCCCTTTGCTTTGGAAGGCTTACAACTTAGCTTTATAGAAGGAGGTACGCAACAATGATGGCACCCATTAACCGTTTACGCCAAGCCACGATTCAAAACGGCCAACTGATTAACGCCGATGATTTAAACATCGAGTTTGATCAACTCGTCAACAAGGCCAACGAGGCCGATGCCCTCCTTACGCTGGATGCGACGCTTACGGGGGTAAAAACCTTTGCCAACGGCTTTATTGCCAACGGCACCGTCAGTTTCCCTGGGGTGGGCTTAGGTAGCACGAACGCCCCCGTGTACGGTACCGATTTAAACACCTACCGAGCCTCGGGGTTGTATCGTACCAACGCCTCTACCACCAATATTCCAGTCACAGGGCGTTTTTATACCGTGCTACACATGGTGGGCGATGTGCAACAGGTGGCGACTCAACTAGCTACCGAAACCAACAATGCGGGCAACGTGTTTATTCGGCAATCCACCGTGGCTGGGGGCTGGGGGGCGTGGCGACAGTTAGCAACGCAACTGTTTGCTTTAGGCGATAGCATTCGTGGGCAAGCACCTACCTACCTAAACACCACGAGTGTGACGATGGCTGCGGGCTTGCAGTGCTTGGATAGTCTACGCACCACGCTCATTAGTGTCACCAATGCTACCACGCTCAACTTAGCTAGCACAGGGCTAAACGGGCTAGATGCAGGGAGCTTGGCGAGTAACACCTGGTATTTTATTCATGCAATACTCAACCCCACCACAGGAGCCACGGGCTATGTGGCTAGCACAAGTAGTACCTCGCCCACCCTTCCTAGTGGATTCACGATTCGGCGGTTGTTGCCCTTCACTCTCCGTACGGAAGTCAGTACGGCAACGTTAGTGGCTTTTATAATGTCTCACAGTTTGCACACTGTACAAACACGGTGGTTTTTTGCAGGCACCAGCGAGCTTATTTTTAGCGTGCCTGGTATTGGTTCTGCTACGGCCTATGTGGTGGATGCCAGTTTAGCCGTGCCGCCCATTTGCAATGGCAGTAATAGCCGACTCATACTTTCGTTGATACAGGATACAGGCCAGCAAAACCTCTTTTCTCGTATTTCGTTTGATAACACGGCCACGGGCAATTGGCAAGCAGCCTCGGCACAAGCATGGGTGGCTCAAACCACGCACGAGATTCCTCTTTACGCCAGTAGTCGGCAATTTAGGCTACGCAATGATGCCTCAGGAGGGGGGGCAGCTGTTTGTAACTGCGAAGTGTACGCCCGAGGGTATGTGTTTAATTATTTAGGAGTGGTTTAATCATGGGATACCTTATCACACTGGGGCAAGCCCCGAACACCTACACAGGCTTTAGAGCCGCTAGCGAGGATATGGATGCCAACGCTGGTGAGATATTTGTAGAGACACTGGAAGGCTACACACAAGAGATACCAACACTGCCATTGACGCCACAGCAAAAGCGGGAACAGTTGGTGGAGCTATTTAGCCAACTATCACTAGAAACTCGTGTTGCCTTTGCCCCCGTGGCC
>JBJTUB010000280.1:0-7434 GCA_046080465.1 Vampirovibrionales bacterium
GCATGAAAACCTAAGCCCCCTATGTCATTGCGAGCGAAGCGTGGCCATCCCCCACAAAGAAAGGGTTAGCTCTTTGTAGGGTACGGGTTTCAACCCACCCGTTCGAGTTCCTTTAGTGATTTCGATTTTAGCTGGCGGGTGCCAAGCGGGGAGGGCTTCCGCCCGTGCGATGAATGTCCAACAGCCTAAGCCTCTTACGCAAGTTCTGTTCATGCAAGAGCGAATGCTCCCCCTTGACCCCACTTTGGCCTTCAGAGCTACGCAATTCAGGCCAAAGAAATCACACCCTATGAATCAAACACACGCCAATGCACACTCTTTCATGCTTTTGCCCTGCCGTTGCCCCCCGAAAAGAAACAGTTTCTTTCGCTATTTAGTCTTTTAATTGGTATAAGTCCTTCGTTTCGCATTGCCCTACGGGCAATTTTGAGAGGCCGCTCCTCCCTCTCAAACTCTCCCCCCTGAGTTATTCTAGGGGCTTCGCCCCTAGAAACCCGCTTTTTCAAAGGGTTTACGCAACCAACTTTTAGCTCTTTATTGTACGCCCGAATGGGCTTTTGCAGAGTCTGCTTATACTCATTCTCATATTGAATAGCGTCAAAACTGGTTTCTTTTTCGGGGGGCAACGGGGGCGTTAGCCCCCGTTAATAACTCTAGGGGGGAGAGTTGTAGAGAGGGAGGAACGGCCTCTCTACGTCACCGTAGGTGACACAAGGCGACAAGCGTAGGGATACGCTATTTAATTTTTTAATTGTATTAAACGGCCAAACGATGCAAGGCTTCCTTTAGGCGATGCTCTACTCGTTGTGACCCTAGTAAATACAGGGTGGTGGGTAAATCGGCACCCTGCACCGTGCCTGTACAACTGGCACGCAAGGCCCACATGATAGGCTTTACCTTGTACTGGCTTAGGAGTTGCTTGGTTAGTACTTTAAGACTGGCCTGCACACCTTCCACACTCCCAAAATCGACGCTGGGGAGCCACTCGTTTAAAGCGGTTTGTAGAATAGGCGTGCTTTCCTCGTTTTGCAACACGTTGGTAAAAGTATCGGCATCAATCACCACAGACTCACCAAAGAAGTAGCCCACCAAGGCGTTGATATCAGGTAAACGCACGAGGCTATCACGTACCACACTCAGGAGCAAGTGCCATTGTTCCGTGTTGTAGTACCGTTCGGGGGCAAAGCGAGCTTCTAGGATAGGGCGTAGCTTGGCATCCAGTTCGCTAAGGGGCAAGGCTCGTAGGTATTGGCCATTCATCCAGTTGAGCTTATCGGTATCGAAAATCGCCCCGCTGTGATTGACCCGTTCGAGTGTAAATTGTTCGATGAGTTGCTCTAGGCTTAATAGCTCTTCACCCGTGGGGGAAGACCACCCAAGCAACGCTAAAAAGTTGATAAAGGCCTCGGGCAAGTAGCCTTGTTCATCAATGTATTGAGCCACCGCCGTGGCACCGTGACGCTTGGAAAGCTTAGACCGATCGGGGGCTAAAATCATGGGCAGGTGGGCAAAAGCAGGTACAGGGAAGCCTAAGGCTTCATACAACAAACGATGCTTGGGGGTGTTGGGCAGGTGATCTTCCCCACGAATGACGTGGCTAATGGCCATCAGGGCATCATCTATCACATTGGCAAAATTGAACGAGGCCATGCCATCGGATTTAACAATGACAAAATCGCCGATGGTGCTGGCATCAAACTGAACCTCGCCCCGAATGAGATCGTTTACCACAATGGTGCCACGATCCGCAGGGATACGCAAGCGGAGACTGGGCTTGCGGGTGGGGTCGGCTTGGTAGGCTGCTTCTTGTTCGGGAGTGAGGGGGGCAGGGCGATACACAAACGGCTGTTTGGCTTCCGTTGCGGCTGTACGCAAGGCCTCTAGTTCTTCATTGTTGGTGTAATCCCAGTAGGCGTGGCCACTGGCCAACAGCTGTTCGGCATAGGGCTGATACAGGTGCAACCGTTCCGATTGTTTGTAGGGGCCGTAGTTGCCCCCCACATCGGGGCCTTCATCCCAAGGGAGGCTCAAGGCACGCAAGCCATCAAAAATATTTTGTGTAAAGGCCTCGGTGGAACGCTCCATATCGGTATCTTCAATACGCAGAATGTACGTGCCGTTGTTATGTTTGGCAAACAGATAGTTGAGCAAGGCCGTACGAGCCGTGCCAACATGCAAGTTACCAGTAGGGCTGGGGGCAAGACGCACACGCACGGGGCGTGGAGAGTTGGGGGGAAGGGTGGCAAACATCATGGGGGAAGGGTGACTTTCTATCAGATTATCGGTAGGTGTTGGGTTGGCGTTAGTCGCTTAGTCTGTGGCGGTGGGGGTGCTAGGCGGGGGCGTTTGTTGCCACGGATACCCAGTATCGTTGCGGTGGAGCCATTGGTCGGGGTTAAAGAGGGTGTGACTCTGTTTGTAAAGGGGAGTCCATGTGACAGAGGCATCGTTGTTAAGCGTCACCCATATTTCAACCTCGCCTTGACCTTCAGGCAAACGCAGTAAGGGCAGGGGGCGTTCGGACTCTAATACCACTGTCCGAACATCGCCTGTACGGCCTTGAGCCTCCAAGGGGTAGGGGAGCGTGTATTGTTTGCTATAGAGTGTGACTTGTTGCTTGTTTTTTATCACCACAAACAACCGTACATAATCGAGGGTGTAGGCCGAACGATTTTGCAAATTAAAACTGATGTTGGGTTGAAGTTCTAGGCTTTTAGGATCAATCGCTGTGGTGTTGACGTGAATGTGGGTGGCGTGAAGGTAGCGGTTGGCTTGCCCCGTTGATTCTTTCTGAACGCCAGCTTTTTTGGCAGGCTTCACGTTTGTTTGTAGCCAGCGTTGTTGCTGTAGGGCTTGTTCACGCAGGTGAGGGGCTAGCTTAACGTGAGCGTCGGTTGCTTCAGCTTCAGCAAGTAAATCGTTTAAAAAGAGGCCGTATTTTAGGCTAAGTTCATCGGGTTGAAGTAGGTAGGCTTGGCGATAAAGGGCAAAGGCTTTATCAAGTTGGTGATGTTGTTTATAGATATCGGCCAAACGAGCCAAGGTTTTGTAGGAATAATGATGCTTTTGAGAGAAGGTAAAAACGCCTTCCCACTCGGTTAAGGGGGCTTGTTTGGCTTGCAAGGTATCTAACCACTGGGTGAGCGTGGTATCCATGAGGGTGCGAGACGTTGATTCTTCATCAAAGTTGTTTAGATAGTCGATAGAAAGGCTCAGTTTTTCTAAGGAGGAGCGATAGTTTTTTTGTTTAAGTAAGGATTCACCCCATGTGGTGTACAGTTCCCAAAGGGCTTGTTTTACATCGGTTTGTTCAGGGAATCGTTCGTAGGTGTGCATCAGGTGAGCTTCGGCATCGACTAAGTGACCTTGTAAGGTACGCAGTTTGGCTTGGGCAATGTTGCCTAGCACGTCATCAACATCGACGTTGGCCCCTACAGAGCGGGCGTAGCGTAAAGCCATGGCGATACGAAACTCATTTTCAGCCTTGGCAACCTCATTGAGTTGCAAATAACATTGCCCTAAACGAATGTGTGCCACATAGTGGTTACTATCCTTGGCCACTAACTTTTCTAGTAAGGTAGAGGCAAAGGCAGTTTTGCCTTCGTGCATGAGAGCTTCTGCTTGAGAGAGTTGTTCGTTACTGTTGGGGGTAAACATAAACACCAAGAGACTAAACACCAACGAGGCCACCACAATAGCACTCACCACGGCCAAGCCTACCACCAGCAAGGGACGTTCTTGAAAAAGAGGCTGATACTGGAGGCGTTTGTGATTTTTACGTAAATTGGGAAAAAGGTACAACACAAACTCTTGCCAAAGCAGGAATAGGTTAAACCTTGGGGTGGGTTTAGTGCTGCCTGTTAAGCGTGACGAGGGTCGTCGTTGGTTTGTGGAGTGTGGCCATACCATCAGTTGCTATCCCCTTGGCTAACGGAGACGGGGGTCGATGTGGCCGATGTGTGAGGGTCGGGGAGTAGCCAGCGTTGCCCCCACGGCGATTGCACCGTTTTAATAAGCAGGGTTGCCAGTACAATTAACCCTGCGGTGGCTTGCACATAAACGGGAAACGCATTAAGGTAAATGCTAACAAAAATACCACTTAGAATACACGCCCCATAAAAGGTAGCAACCACCATGGGTTGCGAGAGTCCTTGCTTCAGTAGGCGGTGATGTAAATGGTCGCCATCGGCAATAAAGGGGTTTTTGCCTCGGAGCAGGCGACGCAAGACGGCGTAGGTAATATCAAGCACCGGCACGCAGAGTACCAAAATGGGGGCAATCATCATGACGGTGTAGATTTTGAGTACCCCTAACACGGCAATGCTCGCTAAGGCAAAGCCGATGAATAAAGCACCGCTATCGCCCATAAACAACTTGGCAGGATGAAAATTAAACGCTAAAAAGGCGAGGCATCCCCCAGCCAAGGCGGCACACAATAAAGCGGCTTGGGGTTGCCCTGTAAACAAGGCCAAAATACAGAGCGTTAAACTAGCAAACACCGCCACACCCCCAGCCAAACCATCGACACCATCAATAAAGTTCATGGCGTTACTTAGGCCGACGAGCCACCCTGCGGTAATGGTGAAGCTGAGGGCTTTAAGGTATAAAATTAAATTGCCTGGTAAATCGAGTGCTTCAATCGAGACACCCATGCCAAAGGCCACACTGGCGGCCACAAACTGCCAAAGCAATTTGACATAGGGGGAGAGGTTGAATAAATCATCCAGCAGGCCTAAAATAAACATCAAGGCACCGCCTGCAAATAGCCCTAGGTTCCCTTTGGAAAGGAGAATGGCGTTGACTTGTGGGTGCAGTGTGCTACCTAAGCCTAAGGCCACAACAAAGGCGATAAAAATAGCAACCCCGCCTAGACGTGGAATGGGCTGCGTATGGATTTTTCGTTCGCCAGGGGCATCGTATAAGTTCGCCTTGAGAGAGTAGTAGCGAATGACGGGAACCAGCACCATGCCCACCGCCAAAGCGATACCGAACACGGTAAAGAGCATCGGCAGGCTAGGAATCCACGCAGCAGGCGGGGTAGAGACGGCTACCACGGCGGGGTTGGCTGTACTTTGGGCTTGGGGTAGCCACGGTTGCCAAGCCAAGGCCGTACTTAGTACAGGGGCATGGGTCTGCACCGCATCGAATAAGGGGGTCAGTATATCAGAAAGCAAGGAGGGCAGAGTCATGAGTGGAACAGGCTTCTCTCTTTGTGGTCATGGCCAAGACAACAGTTAACAACCAGTATCTCAAAAAGAAAGGAGTCTTACAAGACGATATATCCGCCAAAAACCCCAGCGGCGAGTAAAAATAATAGCTGTACACCAAAAATCATTATGCCAATGCGGATCATTTTACGAGAGCGTTCGGCTTCGGGCTGGATGCTTGGGGCGTACAGTAACGGCATGGCCACGCAGGGAAGCATGAGAGCCGCCACATACCACTTAAACGGGGCAATGGCACGCTTGTGGCAATAGCGATACACAGGCGTAAGGTAAAACAAGCCAGGTACCAAGTATACCATCAGCACGGCTAAGGGGAACGTTAAAGACGTGTTTGTTTCCATCAATGTAAGTAACCTTTCAGTGTTAAGGGTTTAAATAGGGACTATTGAGTTGTGATACCATTTAAAAGAGTGAATAGCGTAAGAAACTGTTTCTTTTTTGGGGGCAATGGGGGCGTTAGCCCCCATTAATAAACTTAGGGGGGAGAGTTTGAGAGGTTTTTCACAATGAGGATCTTGCGTAAGAAATGAGATTCTCCCTCCTCACTGTGGGGGCGAACGCCCCGGCCTCTCAAAGTCGTCTGAAAGACGACACAAAACGACAAAGCCTAGCAAGAAGCGATAATCCACTGTGGCGAATCTACGGTGTTAGTTGAGCCTTTTGTAGGGTTCCTGAATAATCAATCATCACATTCTTCCATTCGCTAAAGGCATCGAGTGCCGTCCAGCCCGCTTCTCGGAAGCCGTTGCCCGTGGCTTTGACGCCACCAAAGGGCATTTGCACCTCAGCACCAATGGAGGGGGCGTTGATGTATACCAAGCCTGCCTCAACGACATCCATTACCCGTAATAGCTCAGCTTGGTTTTGGCCATAAATCGCACAAGAAAGCCCGTAGGCACTACGATTGATTTCTGTGATGGCCTCTTCAAGGGTGTGGTAACGGCGGATGGCTAAAATGGGACCAAAGGCTTCTTCGGTAGCAATGGTGTGGTGGGCTTCTACTCCAGTGAGGATGGTGGGTTCTAGCGTATTGACGAGCGTGGGGTGGGGATGCCCCCCACAGGCCACGGTGGCTCCTTCTTCCACGGCACGTTGAATAACCTTCTGCAAACGTTCAAGGGCGTGGGCGTTAATCACAGGGCCTAGCTCGGTACTGGCAGTGGTAGCCAAGCCTCGTTTGAGTTCGGCGGTGCGTTTAAGGAGACGTCCCAGCAAGGCATCGTGTACAGTCTCATGCACAAACAACCGACTGGTAGCCGTGCATCGTTGCCCAGCCGTGCCAAAGGCTCCCCATACAATGCCTTCGCAGGCGAGATCTAAATCGGCATCAGGCAGCACCAAGCAGGGATTTTTTCCACCTAGCTCTAAGGCGACTCGTTTATGCAATTCGCCACAACGGCTGGCCACCTTGGCTCCGCTGGCACTGCTACCCGTAAAGCTAATCATGCGTACGGTAGGGTGTTCAATCAGGTGGCTCCCCGTGCTAGCATCGCCGTAAATAAGGTTTACCACGCCTGCGGGAAACTTGGCCAGCTCTAAGAGTTCTACCATGCGTTGAGCCATGCGGGGGGCATATTCAGAAGGCTTCCATACCACGGTATTACCCGCCACCAAGGCAGGAAAGAGCTTCCAGCTAGGTACGGCAATCGGGAAGTTCCACGGGGTAATCAGGCCACATACGCCAATGGGTTCTCGTTTAGCAAACGAGAGTTTATGAGGATGTTCGCAGGGGGTGTGCTTGCCATGGAATCGACGGCCTTCGCCCGCCATCAACAAGGCCATATCAATGGCTTCTTGCACATCGCCCTGAGCTTCTTTGAGGGGTTTGCCCACTTCCTCGGCGAGTTCGTGGGCGAGCCAAGGCTTGGCCTGCTTCAATAGGTTGGCCAGTGTGTAAAGGTAGTCGGCACGTTTGGGGGCTGGGGTGGCTTTCCACGCTGGATAAGCAGCTTGGGCAGCGTCTACGGCCATGGCTACATCCGTCTCGTTACACTGGGGATAGCCCCCTAGCGATTGGCTTGGTTGGCTGGGGTTAACCGTCTCAAACCGCTGGGTACTGTGCGAGGGTAACCACTGCCCGTTAATAAAGCAGGGATGCACTAGGGTGTGCAGGGTGTGCTGTTCTGCTTTGGGTAGAGAAGTGTGCGTTGGGTTCATGGGTCAATCGTTTCTTGCAAAAGAAGGGTATCGGATGTGTTTTTTTACTATA
>JBJTUB010000281.1:0-2983 GCA_046080465.1 Vampirovibrionales bacterium
ATCTTAAATAGCGTCTGACACTTTCGGTGTCGCTACGATTCTCGATGAGCTTATGTACCTTTATGTACACCGCACTCATCTGCGAGTCTAAGCTCCTAGAAATTGCCTATACGCTATTCAATCTTTGAAATGGTATAACGCTGAGGGTGTTAACTAAAAGCTGTTTTGAAAAAAGTCGTTCAGACCTAGAAAAACTCTTGTTAAGTTGTTAAAAATCGGTATAACTACGCATAAAAACAGGGGTGTCTAGGGGCGAAGCCCCTAGAATAAACTCAGGGAGGAGAGTTGTAGAGAGGGAGGAACGGCCTCTCTACGTTGCCCAAAGGGCAACTTCAAGCAGGGGACTAACACAACCTCTAGTTAACACTCTCCTAACCTTAAACTTCTTGTTTGACTATCCTCATATTCATGTAATAATAACAACATCACTTATTTATTTAGTGTGTTTAAGCGAATACGATTAAGTCTCTTTTTTAGAAAAGCGTTTTAATAGCGTTCGTTTTATGGCACGTTTTAATCAAACCCTTTTTATCGTCAATAATCCCAGCGAATTAGAAGTAGCGAACCCAGTATTCACCTTGTGTTTAGGTTGTGGTGGCTGTTTCTAGCTAAAAGTGAGCCTCCTCGTTCTTTTGTTTTGGTTGTCGAGGCACCTCGTCTCTTTTTATCATCGTTTGTGTTTATGGGTTCTTATTTACGTTTTTTTAGAGGCACTGATTTCGGCGTGTTATTTGTTAGAAGTTTCTAAAACGCACTCTTTCAAAGGATTGCCTTTTTAGACGCTTCTTTAACCCGTCTGCCCTTTAAGTTTGCTGCATGTCGTTTTTAGCTTATTGTTCCGTAAGCCTTTTGTTCTTTCGTCTGCTTTTTGGTAAAAAGTCGATCAAAGAGTAAGGTTGTCTTTATAAAACACATCGCAAACGTTATTTAATTTGAAAGTTGCAAATCGTAACATGATGATGCCCACCAGTATTTTATTAGAAGAAACCGCCACCACCGTGACTGATACAACTCCTATTAGCTTTAACGATTTTGATTTGTCGCCCGAATTACGCCGTGCCATCGGCTTAATGGGCTACACCCACCCCACCCCCATTCAAGAACAAGCCATTCCTATGGCCTTAACGGGGCAAGATATTTTGGGTCAAGCTCAAACCGGTTCGGGTAAAACCATGGCCTTTGCCATTCCCTCTATTGAACGTTGCAACCCTCGTCAAAAACAGGTTCAAACCTTGGTGCTTTGCCCCACTCGAGAACTAGCCAACCAAGTGGCCAGCCAGTTTCAAGCCTTGTTTAACCATTTAGCCAACGGTTTTCAAGTGGCTATTTTGGTGGGAGGGCAGCCCATGCCTCCGCAATTGCGTAGCCTGAAGCAAGGGGCTCAAGTCGTGGTGGGGACTCCGGGCCGTGTGCAAGATCACCTAGAGCGTGGCTCGTTGAACTTGGATACCTGCACAACCTTTATCTTAGATGAAGCCGATGAAATGCTCGATATGGGCTTCCGTGATGATATTGAAGCCATCCTGAAGCACACTGTAGAAAATGAGCCTCAAGTGCTTCTGTTTTCGGCAACCATGTCGCCTGAAATCAAGCGGATTGCTAATAGTTATTTAAAATCGCCTGTGCATATCAACCTCTTGGGCGAAAAACGTCAGGCTCCTCCTATTGAGCAACACTTTATGGTCCTCTTCCCAGAGCTGAAGGAAGAAGTCACGTTGCGTTTGTTGACGGTGCATTCCGCCCAGTTGGGTGTCGTGTTCTGTAATACCAAGCGTGATGTTGATACCTTGGTGGCTTGGTTGAAATCCAAAGATATAATGGCTGAAGGCTTGCATGGCGATTTAAGCCAAGTGATGCGTGATAAAGCCATGAATGCGTTTCGTCAAGGGATTGCTAAAGTGTTGGTCGCCACCGATGTGGCGGGCCGTGGGATGGATGTTTCCAACGTGGGGATTGTCATCAACTACGATTTGCCTCGTGATGATGAAGATTATATTCACCGTGTGGGGCGTACAGGCCGTGCGGGTAAATCGGGCATTGCCTATACGTTTGTGCATCCTCGTGAAATGCGGAAGCTGAACGAGCTGATGCGTCGTCACAGTGTGACCATTAACGAAGCAAAGCCCCCCATGGCAGAACAATTGACGGAAGGGTGCATGAAAAGTTTGGTCGCCGATGTGCGTGCCGAATTACTGCAACCCAGTCAAGAGGAAAGCTTGGTACGGGGCGAATTGATGGAAGCCTTGCGTAGCGAAGGTTGGAGCATGGAACACATCCTCAATGCGTTGTTGTCGCAACAGGTGACTCGCTTCCAAAACAAGTTCGATTTAGAACTAGAAGACAAGCTTAGCCGTGTCGGTCAGCGTCCTCCTCGTCGTGAGTTTGGCAGTGGTGGCGGTGGCTACAATCGTGAGCGTAGCGGTGGCGAAGGCCGTGGCTTTGGTGGCGGTGGTTATAACCGTGACCGTGGCGGCTTTGGTAATCGTGAGCGTAGCGGTGGCGAAGGCCGTAGTTTTGGTGGTGGCGGTTACAACCGCGACCGTGGCGAACGTAAAGATTTTGGCAACCGTGAGCGTAGCGGTGAGAGCCGTGGCGGTTATGGTGGCGGTGGCTACAATCGTGACCGTGGCGAGCGTAAAGATTTTTCCAGCACGCCCCGCAAAGAGTATGGCAAAGACCGTGCCAGCTTTGGTGGCCCTAAAAAGTTTGAGCGTAAAGGTAGCTAATCTCCTTTAGAAGACTCTGCGAAAGGTTCAAGCGGATGAAATTTCAAGGAAACGAAAACGGATTAGAGGGCGTGTACACGGAAGTACATAACCGATAAACGGCTTGAGTTGACACAGAAAGTTCGCCGATGGGGGCTTTGCAGAGTCTTCTATAGCCATAGAGGTTGCTGTTTAAGGTTGCTCTTAAAAGCAACCCTCAGGGTGCATTGTCACTTCGCCCTTCTTATGGTAGTGTATGTATTATCTGCGGATTTAGT
>JBJTUB010000282.1:0-6250 GCA_046080465.1 Vampirovibrionales bacterium
TTACATTGCCAACGTTGTACATCTTTAACAAATCCAGCTTTTGATTTTTCGCTACTTCCACATTTAGGGCAGTTCATATAGCACACGCTTCTCTTTCTAAACAAAAGAAAAGTATACCATCTAATTAGTTAAATGTCTCGAATAACTTAGGGGGGAGAGTTGTAGAGAGGGAGGAACGGCCTCTCTACGTTGCCCAGAGGGCAACTTAAGGCAGGAGACTAACATCGTTTGTTAACAACCTTTAGTTAACACTCTCCGTTTTTTAAATTATTCAAACGATGAGCCTTCTTTGTTCCAGCATCTTCGTGACACCTCTACAAACCAAAGGGTTCAGAGTATTCCGTAGGGGGTGATAAGTAAAGGTAATGAACGATTTTTAAAGAAGACTCTCGCTTCCTCGTTTTTTACCCCACCCCTAATTGAATCGGCATTTAGCGAGCTTTTCTTCTCTGTAATGAATAGCGAATCGCCAAGTATAACCCAGTACCAACTAACCCAAGCGTACAAGCACAAAGAATAAACGGATAAACTTTTTCTAGCCCAATCAATTCTAAGGTGTGTAACTTCAAAAACCACTTTCCCAAGGCTTTTTGTTTTAAAATTTCATCAAACAATGTATAGCTAGCACCGGTGATAGCACTTAAAACTAACGGTAATGAAAAAACAGTTCCTAGCACACTATGCAATTGTCTGCTGGTTTTTATCATGGGTGGCTTCCTCCTGTAGGTAGGGTTCCATATGAATCATAATCCATAGGTTTGAGAACTGTTGTTTTAACGCCTCTTCTAAAGCGTCGCAACGGCTATGACCTTCAGCAATACTTAACGCTGGGGGGAGTAAAATCGTTAACTCTAAAAACCGATCCGAGCCTGCTTTACGAGTTTTCAACGCTGTATACGCCACAATCACATCGGGTATAAAGGCTTCTAGCGTGGTGTGAATCCGCTCTAGCTCTTCCTCTGGCAAAGAAGAATCGAGCAGTTTTTTGCCCGAAGCCATACACAGCTTGATGCCTGCTTGAATAATCATGCCCGCCACCAGCAAGGCCACCAACGGATCTAAAAACGATAGCCCCGTCACATGGATGGCGACTAAGCCCACCAGCACCCCAACAGAGGTATAAATATCGGTGCGTAAATGTTCAGCATCTGCCAATAGGGCCATGGAATCGGTTTCTCTGCCCACCTTAAACAGATACTGGCTCACGCCGATATTGACCACCACCGAAAACAACATGACTCCAATGCCCAAAGCAGGCTGCAAGGGAGTCGAACGCCCTTGGCTTAATTTCTCTAGGGCATCGTAAATAATGTAGGCGGCAGCCAAGAGAATAAGCAACCCTTCAATCACCCCAGACAAATCTTCAAACTTGCCATGGCCGTATTGATGCTCAAAATCGGCGGGTTCGGAAGCTTTTCTCACCGAGAAATAGGCAATCACCGAAGCCAACAAATCGGTAAACGAATGCAACGCCTCAGAGGTGATGCTGGCACTTTGAGACGCTACGCCCACGCCAAGCTTTAAGAAAACTAACACGACATTGGAGCAAATAGAAACGAATGCTGCTTGAGTTTTACGATTGGTTATCACAAGGAAGGTACTTTACTTTTAAAAAAACAAATCTGCTATCAAGCTAGTACAAACAGATGCTGACTAACTATGAGTTTTCACAGTTTGATGACGATAGAAGATTCTGCATAAACGCCCACGCCGATTCAATCGATTGTCTCAAGGGTGTGCTGGCCCGCCACCCGAGTTGGGCTTTGGCCTGCGTGGCATCGGCAATTAACACGGCGGGGTCGCCTGCACGGGGGGGGGCGATGGTTTGTGCAATCGGCTGACCCACCACGGCCTCGCAGGCTGCAAACACCTGCTTCACGCTAGCCCCCTGACTGGTACCTAGGTTAAACACATGCGTACCGCCGTGGCTTTGCACAAACTGCAAGGCCAACACATGGGCATGGGCCAGTTCATTCACATCAATATAATCACGCACACACGTGCCATCGGGGGTGGGGTAGGTATCGCCAAACAGGGTAAACGGTTGGGCTTGACCGTGCAAGGCGGCCTTCAACACATTGGGTACCAAGTGGGTTTCGGGTTCATGGACTTCGCCCAAACCGATAGAGGGTAAGGCTCCTACCACGTTAAAATACCGCAACCGCACACTGGGCAAGCCGTAGGCCGTGTGATAATCACGCAAGGCGTGTTCGACTATCAGTTTGCTTTGTCCGTAGGGATTCACGGGGTGGGTGGGATGCCCTTCATCCATGGGGGTGTAGCTAGGATTCCCGTACACCGCTGCGGTGGAGGAGAATACCACAGGCAGGGGTGTTTCTTTTTGGCGATTCTGTGCCACCACGGCATCCAGCAGATTGAGGCTACCCACCACGTTGTTGCGATAATACTTGGCGGGGTTCGTGACGGATTCGCCTACTTGAGAATACGCCGCAAAATGAAGCACGGCCTCAATGTTCGGGTAGCGTTGAAAGATAGCCTCTACATCGGTGGGGTTGAGTAAATTGCCCTGTACCAATCCGAAGCACTGCCCAGCGGTGTCGCTTTGGGCGTTGGCCTGTTGGAGCTTTTCCAGCACCCACGCATGGCCGAGTTCAAGGGAATCAAACAGCACCACGTTGTAGCCTGCCTGTAGTAGGGCGTAGGCCGCGTGGCTGCCAATGTACCCACACCCTCCAGTCACGAGAATGGTTGGTTTAGTCATGAGGGATGTTCTCCGTTGGAATGCTTAAATAGTAACGATACGAGGGGCGTTGCTCATGGGTACGAGTCTGCACCAAGCAGATGTCACCTTGCTGAAACCCTGCCTTGCTTAACACCCGTTGAGAGGCGATGTTCGATACGGCCACCGTGGCCGTTAACTCGCTGATACCCATCTCTGTAAACGCCGTGTTACACAAGGCGTGAAGCAATTCGGTAGCTAATCCTTGCCCCCAATAGGCTTCATCTAGCCAGTAGCCAACCTCGGCTTGTGGATGAGTGGGGCTTGCACGGTGAATACCAGCATTGCCTATAAAGCACTGAGAATCAGAGGCCAGCACCACGCCAAACACTCGGCTACGCTGTTGCAAGGCCTCGCTTTGGGCAAGCTGAATCCACGCCAAGGCATCGTCCAACGTGTAGGGGGTAGGAATCACCGCCACGGAGGCCGCCACCGCAGGTTTTTGGGCAATGCGAACCATGGCAGGGGCATCATCAGGGCGTAACAAACGCAAGCACAGGCGTGGGGTGTCAATCATAGGAAACATCAGTAAACAAAATCTCTTAAATATAGTGAATGTATTAACTAAAAGCTGTTTTAAAAAAGTCTTCTAAACCTAAAAAAAACTGTTGTTAAGTTGTTAAAAAATAGTATGATACCAACTCTCAGTTTAAATAGCGTAAGAAACTGCTTCTTTTTTTGGGGGCAATGGGGGCGTTAGCCCCCATTAATAAACCTAGGGGGAGCGTTGTAGAGAGGTTTTTCACAATGAGGATCTTGCGTAAGAAATAAAGATGGTTCCTCCTCACTGTGGGGGCGAACGCCCCAGCCTCTCTACGTCACCGCAGGTGACACAAAGCGACAAACGCAGGAATACGTTATTTAAGATTTTAATTGGTATGACTACGGATAAAAACAGGGGTAGCTAGGGGCGAAGCCCCTAGAATAACTCAGGGGAGAGAGTTGTAGAGAGGGAGGAACGGCCTCTCTACATTGCCCAACGGGCAATACAAAACAAGGAGCTTAGACACCACCAGCAAACCCTTTTCAGCCTCTTCTATAACAACCCTTTAAACACTTTTAACGCCCGAGCCACGGCCTTATCCATATCATAGTATTTATAATCCGCCAAACGACCTAAAAAGTAAACATGCTCTAGTTGCTTGGCTTTGTCGGCGTAGGCTTTAAACAAGGCTGCGTTGGCCTCGTTGGGGATGGGGTAATAGGGATCATTCTTGCCCAGCACAAAGGGTTCGCTATATTCCCGAGCAATCACCGTTTTCGGGCTTTTATCGCCTAGGTAGTGTTTGTATTCGTGGATGCGGGTAAAATCGTAGTTGTTGGGGTAATTGACAACCGCCCCCGCCTGATAGAACTCTTGATCCAAGGTTTCGGTTTCAAAGTAAATGCTACGGTAGGGCAGTTGGCCAAACTCGTAATTAAAGTAGGCATCAATGGGGCCGGTGTAAAACAGACGCTCGTAGGTGTAGCTGGCTTGCACGGCGTGCCAATCGGTTTCAAGTTGCACGGTAATGTTGGGGTGATTCAGCATGTTAGCAATCAACTGCGTGTACCCCTGCGTGGGGATGCCCTGATACTTATCTTGAAAATACCGACTGTCTCGGCTAATCAGCACGGGTACTCGTGCCGTGACGCTGCCATCCACCTCATCGGGCTTCACGCCCCATTGCTTGGTGGTGTAGTGCAAAAAGACTTTCTCGTAAATGTAATCCGCTAAAAACTCGAGATCGGGATCGTTGAGCTTTTTAAACTCTAAAATAGGGACTCGGCTGTTGTAGCGGAATTGCTCCAGTAGTTTGGCCTCAAGGCGGTTGGCCAACTGGGCGGGAAAGACATCGTGCAGGGTGTTAAAGTTAAACGGTATGGTGGTTTCAATGCCATCAATCACGGCAATAACGGTGTGCATGTAGGTGTTAAACTGCGTAAACTGCCGTAAATACGCCCACACTTCATCGCTTTGAGTGTGGAAGATGTGCGAACCGTATTTGTGAATATGGATGCCGTTTTCATCTTTATAATCGTAGCTGTTGCCCGCAATATGAGGCTTTTTATCAAGGACGAGGACGGGTTCGTTCAGTTGGCTAGCAAGGCGTTCGGCGATGACGGCGCCGCTGTAGCCCGCCCCAACAACAATATTTTTAACATGGATAGTGGGAGTCGTAGGGTGCATAGATATAAGCCTTTTAAATTAAGTGCTTTTTAGTCAGAGCCAAATGGTCTGTTAAACGGCAACATGCAATTAACGATACCATCAATGTGTTCAAACAACTCCGATGGAAGTTGCTGACCCATCGGATCTATAAAAAATCGGCACCCTTCACGACGAGCCATTTTTGCAGCAGGAATGAAATCACTATCACCTGAAATAAGAATAATGGTATCTGCGAGTTGTTTATAAACAACAGAGGCTATATCTAGCCCAATACGCATATCAACACCTTTTTGCATTAAGTTAACTGTAAAATCATTGTCTGTTATCTCAAAATGTTGTTTTTCATTAGCTGATTTAATAAAGCGTTGAGCAAACTCTTTTGGATTATCCAATCGCCAATCGCTTTGACTTGCAAGTTTGCCCATACGTAGAGCAACAAGAGGTTCTTGTTTTAATTTTTCGTGAAACTGTGTATAGAACGAATATTGAGGTTGCTGTTTTAAACTAAAATCTTGTTTTGATATAGGACGCTGTAACGATTTATTGCTAGGAGGGCAATCGTAATAAAAGCATCTATAAAGTTCACAATCTTTAAACAACGAATTAATTTGTTGCGAGTTAGAAGGGGTGTTCCGTAATCGTGTTGGATAATCACGAATATGCTTAATGAGTGTTTCACTATGTTTCGGTGTAAATAGAGTTTCTTCAGTAATCGAGTTTTTTAGGCGTTTAGTAAAAAAGCCACCATCAATAAATAAGGCAAAACGAGGAGAAGGCATAAACTAAAAATCCCATAAAAAAAGCTCTACAAGCCGTCAACTTCATCGGATAGTGATGAGGATAGCCCATAAAGCGGATACTATATATAATACGCTTTAACAAACAACTAAACAATCATTTATTTGTTGATGCTTTTAACATGGGTAACGCTTGCGTTTGCAGCAGATGATATAAGAAATCGGGGGCGATATCAACAAGAATCTCTTGCGTAGTGGGGTTGCCCCATACCACGGTGCCACTGTCGGCATCGACCCAGCCTTGTTGAAAATAGGTAGGATTGTTCCAGCAGGCAAACACGCCTTCAAAGGGTTGCAAACACGCAAGAGAGACTTGCCCCGCTTGCCCATCATCAAACACAACGTCCATGCGGTAATTCTCAAGGCAGGTGGCTTGTATAGTAGTTTAAATAATTTACGACTCTTTTCCAAAGAAGTGTTGAATGGCTTCGTAGAAGGCTAGCCCTAAACGTATTCCATTGGTTACAACCCGCTTGAGCACCGCCCACCACCCCTCAATCGGGTTCAAATCAGGGCTGTAAGCAGGCAAAAATAACAAGCGACAGCCCGCCTCTTCAATGA
>JBJTUB010000283.1:0-14077 GCA_046080465.1 Vampirovibrionales bacterium
TTGGAGCGATTTACGTCATTGGATTGCAAGATTTAAACGGCGAGGTAAGGTTGTCTCTCGTTCACTGAAGGATATGGAGCAAGCGATTGCGTTTCATTTTCACAGAGTCAATACTAAAGCTATTTAGTTAATACTCTCGAGTATTTATAGGGGCTTCGCCCCTATAGACCCCATCTTTTAGCTTTTTACGCTTCTAGCGCTCAGTGCTTCATTGCGAGGGCGAACGCCCCTGTTGCAGAGGCCTCTATAAAAGCCTAGAAAATACTTGAAAGGGACTGTAGTTGTGATTGCGATTGACTGTTCTGCCGATCTACGGCGGCGTACTGTCGGCGTAGATTTTCCTCAAACTTGGTGAGTCGACGGTTGCTACTGTCAATACTACGGTTAACACGTGTAATTTGCGAATCAAACGAGGTCGTCAAGGTTTGAAACGCCCCCATGGTGGTGGGGCTACCACTCCCAGCAGTACCTGTTTGCACGGCGTTATCCACCAAGGCACGAATACGGGTAATAATACCGTTGGGGCCTGCCACCAAACTTTTCACGGCATCGGCATTGGTATCTAAGGCCGTTTTTAAGGCCGCTGTATCTAAGCTGTAGGCCGTATTGACGGTTCCCCCACTGCTAAAGCTCCCCGCCTTTCCTGTTCCGATACCTATCGCCCCAAGCGATTGAAACGCAGGGTTTCCACTCACAGAACTCGTCATCAGTGATCGAATGCTCGAACGTAACCCATTCAAAATACTATTGCCCGACAACGCTCCTGTTTTTAAATTGGTGTTAGTGGCAATCCCGTTCAAGGCATCGTTTAATTGGCCTACAAAACTGGTTAAGGCACTGTTAATTTGTTCGGTATCTCGCTCTACATTCACTCGTACGGCCGTGGTTGTTACTTTTTTTAGGCTAAGCGTTACACCCGTCAGCCCACTCGTTCCTGCATCTACGGTGTTGCTGTTGCTCAATACCACACTACCGTTTACTTCAATTTCGGCATTTTGCCCAAGGGTCTGGCTCGTTAGGCTATTGCCACTGCCATCAATCAAGCCCATGGCTCTTAAAAAGTTACCGCTGTTATCTTTTAATGTCATAGGTACATTCCCCTGATTGCGAGCCGTCAGCTCCAATCGCCCCGTACTGTGGTTCATCGTGGCGGATACCCCTGCCGATTGGGTATTGTTGATATCGGCCACCAACTGTGCCAAGCTTTTACCTGTGGTGCTAAATGTGGCACCGCCAATGGTAAAGCTGCTAGCTGCAGTAACGGGTGTCACCAAGTTAGAGGCAACATCTTCCACATTTTTACTCACATCAATAGGGGTGAGACGAAACGAGCTTGTAAAGGTTTTATTCGTGCTGGGGGATACAGGCGGAATGGCCGTAGCCGTGTTCAACCGAGTCAACCGAAAAAAGTTAGAGGTATCACCCGAGCTACCAATCTGCAAGCTGGTAGCATTATCGGTTAAAATACTCACTTGGCCATCGCTGTTGATGTTGGCACCCGTAATACCTGGGACGGCGGCAATTTTACCTAAAATACTAGTAATATTATCGGTGGCCGTATCAATACTAAGGGTATGCAACTGCCCACCTACGATGAGCGATACATTGCCCCCCACAAACGAGACGTTTTTAATATCTGTTAGTTTAGTGCTACCCGTGGCAGCCACCCCAATCGGGCTAGCAGAGCGGGCAATGGTGGAGGTTGCCAAGCGGTTCACTTTAATATCCATGCCTTGCACGGCCGCTTTATCGGTAGCACTAATATCGATACTCTCTTTGTCCGTAGAGTTCCCTCGCTTGGCTTGAAACAAATCTGCATCCAGCACAGAAGTACTGGTAATACGGCGTAATGTATTGTTTAACGATGTAAAACGGTTTTGAATCTGGGTCACGGCACTTTTGTTATTTTGCAAGGTTCGCACCCGCTGTTGCAGTTGATCAATGGGGCGACGCTGTCGCTCCACCAACTGTTCAATAATGCCACTGCCCGATAATCCACCCGTATTCAGGGTAATAGGAGGCTTAGTACTCATCATAGCAGAACGGTTCTCTTTCTGTTGTGTTAAACACTAAAAAATCAAAAAATAAGAAGCCTTGTATTGACGTTTCTTTATGCTACTATAAGATTTGGTGGTGTTATTTTTCTTTTTCTAGAAGCTTCTATAGAGTCAGTGTAACAAGCTTATTAGAGGTTTTACCTCCATCGCACGATGTATTTCACATAGTTTACGATATTTCTTTCTTTTTTTTCTTATCCATTATGGAGTGTGTACACCCTTATGAGCCATCCTTCTTCACTTGCTACAGGAACTGTTGCTATGTCTTTAACGTCTCAACCGCCTCTACTAACCAAGCTTTTGCGTACCAAAGCCATTGGTTCAGGTAGTGGTTCAGGCATGCACCGCACGCTTTCAGCTTGGGATTTAGTGGTGTTTGGTGTCAGTGCCATGATTGGGACAGGTATTTTTGTTTTAACGGGCGAAGCTGCCGCCAACGCCGCCGGCCCCGCCTTAGTGATTTCTATTGTGTTAACCGCCGTACTCTGTGGTTTTTGTGCCTTGTGCTATTCAGAGCTATCGGCGGCGATTCCTGTTTCAGGGTCGGCTTATGCTTACATTTACACCTGCATGGGTGAGTTTGCAGCGTGGCTCACAGGCTGGATTTTAGTGACGGAATACATGGCCAGCGTTATGACCATTGCCATGGGTTGGGGACGCACCATTACTCACTTTCTGCACACCATGCTCCACATTGATATCCCTGTTGTTATCTCTCAAAACACCATTGAGGTATTAGAGCAAGGCCAGCAAGCCGCTCAACCCAGCTTAGTTGCCCTGCAACAGGCGTTTACCCTACCAGGTAGCAGCGAACCCTTAACACTCGTGCTCAATCAATCGTTTAACCTTCTTCCGTTTTTAGGGTTGTTGGTTGTTACCTATCTATTGTGCAAGGGCATTGAAGACAACGCCAAATTTGCCACCGCCATGGTGTACATTAAAACGGCAGTGATTGTGCTGTTCATTATTTCGAGCGTGGTATTTTTAGTTGCTCATCCACAGATTTTACACGCCAACTGGTTTGCCAACGGCTGGCAGACCTTTGCTCCTTTTGGATGGGATGGCATTGCTAAAGGTGCGGCGTTAATGTTTTTTGCCTATGTGGGCTTTGATGCCTTGGCTTGTTCGGCAGAAGAAGCCAAGAACCCCGCCCGTGATTTGCCGATTGGTATTATCGGCTCGTTGATTATCTGCTCTATTTTATATGCGTTAGTCACGGCAGGGGTTACAGGCGTGGTACCCCTTGCACAAATTGATAAAGAAGCTGCCGTCATTCATGCCATGGGCATGATGAATATCCCCATTGCGGATTGGATTGTCAACATTGGGGCGATTGCAGGCATTAGCTCGGTATTGTTGGTGCTGCAAATGGCGTGCGTACGTGCAACCTTTGCCATTGCCCGTGATGGCTTGTTACCTAAAGCTTTAGGCACTATTAACGAGCGAATTGGAGCCCCTCTAACAGCAACGCTCTTAATTGGTGGCATTAATGCCTTGGGAGCAGGCTTATTACCCCTAACCTTGCTGGCTCATATTGCTAACCTAGGTACCTTGTTTGCCTTTATGATGGTGTGTTTAGCCGTGGTGGCCTTGCGTGTCACGCAACCCTTGTTGGATCGTCCGTTTAAAATCCCTGGCGGTATTGCCATTGCTTTATGCGGTGCGGTGGGATGCTTTGCCATGATGTTGCAACTTTCCTCACTGTCGTGGGTGATTGGGTTGATTATTACCATCATTGGCGTGGGTATTTACTTGGGTTATGGGCAGTTTAACAGTCGCTTAAACTCGTAGTAGGTTTGAGTCTCTGGCCTCTTCCTTCATTGCAAGAAGCTCCTACACCGATTTGACGGTATACAGCTAGTTGCAGGATGTTAATCAATGCTTAGGGCTTTATTAAAGACTGATGAAGTTGCGTATTCTCACAGAAGCGGAGGCTGTTTTTTTATACAGTCAGTATTTGATACCAATTCTCAGTTTAAATAATGTAAGAAACTGTTTCTTTTTGGGGGGCAATGGGGGCGTCAGCCCCCATTAATAAACCCAGGGGGGGGAGTTGGAGAGGGGGAGGAACGTCCTCTCTACGTCACCGTAGGTGACACAAGGCGACAAGCGTAAGGAGTCGCTTTTTAAGTTTTTAATTGGTATGAATGCGATGGTTTTTCTGTTCTAACTGTTTTTTGCTTTTTCTCAACCCTTGAAAGGTAACCCCCTTTATATGATGATGATGTCTGTTACGGCGGTCTGTTCGCCTTCTACTCCTAACCAAGCCTTGCCCGATGTGCAAAGCGGTGCTGATCCTCGGGGGATTGCCCTTCATGCCGCAGGCGTGCGTGAAGTAGAAATGCCCTTAAACGTACTGCAACGCGATGGCCAGCCTCAACGAGTCACCACCACCGCCAGTTTAAGTGTGGGCTTGCGTGCCAGCGATAAAGGCACCCACATGAGTCGCTTTGTGATTCAGTTAAACGAATGGAGCCAGCAAAAAACCTTTACGCCCAATTTAAAAGCCTTTTTGCAAGAAATGCGTGAACGCTTGGAAGCCCCTAGTGCCTTTGCCGATTTACAGTTTATTTACTTTATGGATAAACCCGCTCCTGTCACGGGTATTGCTGCCCCCTGTGGGTATCATGTGCATTTAAAAGGGCATTTAGATGAAACACGTTGCGATTTGTTTGTAAAAGTACGTGTCCCCATGGCCACCTGCTGCCCCTGTTCAAAAGCGATTAGTGATTTCGGGGCGCACAACCAACGAGCCTTGTACGAGATTGATTTACACTTAAAGGAGTCTGATTTAGAGTCTCCTCTGTGGATTGAAGATATTGTGGAATTGGCGGATAATGCAGCCTCTTGTGCAGTCTTCCCCTTGCTAAAGCGAGCCGATGAGAAGTGGGTCACCGAGCGTCAGTACAGCAACCCCAAGTTTGTTGAAGACGTGTGCCGTGATTTGGCCTTGGCCTTGCGTGAGCATCCTACTGTGGCGGGCTTTAAACTCACTGCCGAAGCCTTGGAATCTATCCATCCGCATAATGCTTGGGCTGCCTACCACGAAAACTATCCTATGCTTGGCTTCTAAAGGCTTTCGCCCTTGCCACGAAGGCCATTCGGCCTGTGCAATGAGGAAACGAGCCGTTAATAGTATTGAAAAGTAATATGGCTTTTAGTATAATGAAAGGCATGATTAGTATTATGCCCCACGGTGCTTCCGTTATACGTAAAATAGAGTTTTCTGCCAGCCATTTTTTTTGGGTGGCAGCGTGGTCTGCCGAAGAAAACCGACACGCCTTTGGCCCCACTGCCAATCGTTTTGGTCATGGTCATAACTACACCTTGCGTGTGTGTGTGGGTGGCGAACTAGACCCACACACAGGCATGGTGGTGAACCTGAAGCATTTAAAACGCTGGATGCAACAGGCCATTTTTAAACCCTTAAACTTTAAACATTTAAACCTACAGGTTCCCTACTTTTGGGATAATCAGCCCACGCTGGAAAGTTTGGCCGTGTATTGTTGGCAACGGTTAGTACCCTATTTAAAAGAGTTAGGTCACACCCTGAC
Source organism: Vampirovibrionales bacterium (assembly GCA_046080465.1). Classification (GTDB taxonomy): domain Bacteria; phylum Cyanobacteriota; class Vampirovibrionia; order Vampirovibrionales; family JAJTHC01; genus JBJTUB01. The sequence goes on from JBJTUB010000283.1 coordinate 5,612, forward strand.
TTGGCTGGAGATTGCCGAAAGTCATGATTTGTGTGTACGATACCGTGGGGGGCAATGCCACGAGTTTAACTTGGATCGAGTCCATGCCGATAGTTGGGAAGACACCCACGAAACGTCTCCGTTGTTGATTCAACACCCAGAGTATCAGGGGGTGTTGCCTGTTGCCACCGTAGTGAAAGAACCCCATTTATGCTAGAGTTTATTCGTCGTTATCACTTTGCAGCGGCACACCGTTTGCACAATCCTGCCCTAAGCGATGAAGAAAACCGAGAACTGTACATGGCCTGTAATAACCCCAACGGTCATGGCCATAACTATGTGATAGAGTTTTCTATTTCAGGCACGCCCGACCCCGTTACCAACATGCTGATTGATATGGTCGCCTTGGATACGTTGGTGCAGACCCATATTATTGATGTGGTGGATCACAAACACTTGGATTTAGACGTGGCTTGGTTTGCCGATACCCGCTCTACAGCGGAAAACATTGCCATGATTTTTTACAATCAACTGGCACCGTTACTGCCTGCCAATGCCCACTTGGTACAGGTTATTGTGTGGGAAGGCGAAAACAACGCAGCAGCGTATCGCCCTAACACACCGACGCTACCTTTAGCAGCGAGCTTGGCTTAAGCCTTCGCTTCAATAGAGGAGGGCTTAGGTTCTTGAGTAGGTTCCTCGGTCTCGGCTTTTGGGACTACCTTCGTTTCTGAAGGGTCGGCCTCTTTGGTGCTTGGGCTGTTTTTGCTAGCTTCTGTGTTGCTGGAAGGCTCTTCTTCGTTAAGGCTTACCGTCTCTTTTTTGTTAGTATCGACGGGTTTGTTGCCAGTTAACTCCCCCAGTAACTTACGCACCGATTCACGAAACTTCCCTAGCCCACTACCTTCGTTTAAACTGCTATGATCAAACAATTGCCATAACACAATGCCTGCCAATGCAGGTATCAGCCAGTGAACAGCATGATCCACAAGGGCATCCTCATAACCTTGACGTGGCTGCGGCGATGTTGATAAAAGAGCCTGTGGAGTGAGTGGCGTTGCCACGGGGAGGGCATCACCTGTTACAGATGTAGAGGCTTTTTTCGGTGCTGAACGCCCTCCATCGAATGGGGTAGCGTAAGCAGTAGCAGGAAACAAGCGGATAGTTTTCATACAACACACACCTTTTTAGTTTAGTACTATCTATATAAGTAAAGATTACTACAAACATATAAACGATGCTCAATTAAAAACAGGTTGTGTGTTTTTGTAACAAAATGTAAAACAACATTGATTAATTTGTTACAAATGTAGTAGAATAAGCGTGTCTCAATCTTTCTTTTTCATGCGTGCGTTTTGAACTCTTGGTTTGTCTTTTCTGTTGACTCTTCCTCTTTGCCTTCTTCAATACTAAGAAATCGAGTCCCTTCACCTTCTCTACTGTAGACACGACCGCCCAAGGTAAGACTTTTACTTGCTTACTTGCTTGGTTTGCTAGTCGTTTGGCTTTTCGCTTTTTTATGTCCTTTAGAAAGCACGTCCTCTTTATGGAACACCACCATTTGAATCCCACCCCCAACGCTCGTTCCACCTCTCCAGCTCATTCCGCACCCCCTGATGTATCGCCACGGCCACGTAAAGCATCGGTGCTGCATCACCATTTAGCCCCACTCGCCCCGCTGTTAGAGGCTTTTGGGTATCCCTGCACCCCCACAGGGTTAAACCAGTTGGTGCAGCAACACCGTTCGCTTATTGCACATTACGCACGCTCCGTCTTGCGTGAGCATTATTTTCCGCTAACGCCCCAACAGGAAGAAGAACTGACGCAGGAAATGGCCTACACCTACAGTTTAGCCCTCCGACGCTTTCGTATTCCTGCCACTCGCGACCGAGCTACCATTCGGGGATCGTTTGTTTCTTACGTCAAGCAATGGTGCTTAGGGGCAACCCGCCGATGGCTCTACAAACAAATGCAACACCGTAACAAGCAGTGGGAGCCTTTGCTCGGCGGGGGAACCTCGCTCACGCATGAAGATGCTTTGGAATACGTGGTTTCCATCACACAGGCAACGCATCACCCAAAATCGAACTATTTACAACCCCCCGATGCCTTAGCCAGCGAACGAGAAGATTTGCGACGTTTGGATGCCCTGCTACGCCAGCATCTTCCTCCTAGCGATTATCAATTTTTAGTAGAACACTTTGGCTTACACGGGTGCATCCCCAAAACGATTCGGGAGTTTAGCCAGCTTTGGAATATTCCCGTGTACACCCTGCGACGCATTCGGCAACGTATTTTTAAAAAGTTACGCCTCCTCTGTGGCGATGCTCTGCGGGTGTTGTTTTAATGAGCAAAAAGCGTGTGGGAAGTTGAATACCACACGCTTTTAAACATATAAAAACTAAAACTACTTAGGGAAGCAAAACCGTATCTACAATGTGAATGGTACCATTGCTGGTTCTTACATCAAGGGTAGCTACTTTGGCGTTGTTAATAAACACACCTTTTTTGTTTATAGTCGCTTTTAGAGTTTTACCTTCAAGGGTTTTGAGTGTTCCTTGCTTTACCACGCTACCTGAGCAGTAACGCCCCGCTACCACGTGATAGGTTAGCACTTTAGTAAGTTGAGCTTTATTTTCTGGCTTCAACAAGCTCTCCACAGTGCCTGCAGGCAATTTAGCAAAAGCCGCATCGGTAGGAGCAAACACTGTAAAAGGCCCTTTGCCAGCCAAGGTTTCATCTAAATCGGCAGCTTGCAGTGCAGCCACTAAGGTTTTAAATTGCCCAGCTTTCACGGCCGTTTGTACAATGTTAGCGGTAGGTGCGGGCGATGCGTGGGTAGCAGGTGAATGCTTAGCACCGGTATTGGCCCAAGCTTGAGGCAATGCCACCGCAACAACAGCCAAAATACCAAGCGTGGCCACAAAAGCTTTTAAAGAAAAATTCATCTGTCATCATTCCTTTTCTACAAGGGGTTACATTTTAAGAGGGTTAAATTTTAAGAGGGTTACATTTAACAACTAATACCAATTTCATAAATAAAGGGCGTCTGCTGCTTTCGTTATCGCTACGATTCTCGATGAGCTTATGGTCGTCTCTGTACACCGCACTCATCTGCGAGTCTAGGCTCCTAGAAATCACTTACATGCCCTTCATTTCTAAAAATAGTATAAGAGCTGTGTCTTTTAATTAAAACACTTTTAATTCTACTCTTTTTTGAGCCATCTTCCTTGAGAAAAAACAAGTTCATCCTGAAAAAAATATAAAGACCTCAGGCTTTATTCAATTTTAAAAAGAATCCAAACATGAGAAAACGCATATCATATTTAGTTCAATCCTTATATATATATAAATGAGTTTATGATTTTTGTGCAACCCTAATGACGAATAAACTTTTTATACTTGTTTCCTTCGGGAGTGCTGACACGCAACAGTCGGCTGAGAAAATACTGAAACTTGCCATCTTGTAATTACTAAGGCGGGTGCGTTGTATTTATTCCTATGTTTTAGTGCCTGAACCAGATAATACTGGCGTAGGTAGAAAGGAACGGCTTGTGCTGGCTGTGTTTTGTATTTCTGATTTTCCCCATGCCCTGATACACCTGATACATAAGAGAGCTGTACCCAGCTCTCGTTCATCCTTGCGTCAAGGGTTCGATTCTTCTAAAACGTTATTGCCTTTAACTCATTCTGTTGTTGCCTTAACCGATACGTGGCTCAAGGGGAATGCCTTGCCCCAGTTAACCATCACTGCCAAGCAGCACTTAAACCACCGTGTTAACCAGCAGTTACAAGATCGTTATCAAGATGTTTGGGAAACGCTAACCCAACACCGCTCCGAACTGTTAACGCATCCGCATACCCACACGTTACAACAACAGCTTCAAAAACAACTGCAAGGATCGCCTAAATTGCAATGGCTTAAACATGTACTGGCCTTTGAGTATGTGCCTTCCACGTTGGTGATGCTTTTGGTAACCAAAACCAGTTATGATCAGTTACAACGAGACAAGAAAATCACGAAACGAGAAAATCGCCTGCTAATGCAACAGGAATATGTTCGTTCTGCGGCCAGTGCCGTGATTCACTTTGTGCGTACCTACAGTAGTTTTGGCTTGGTGAGTGGAGCCATGGCCTTAACGCAACGTCATCAACAGCTTCGGCACTGGGCCAATCGTACATTGACTGAACAACCTGCGTTGCAACACCTAGCCCACCGCTTAGCCAACCACATGCAAACCACGTGGAACACCCTCTATGAAGGGAACAATGCCACCTTTGCCGCCTTACTGACGCTGATGGGGCTGAATGTGTTAAGCTATGGTATCATGCGTCCGCTGATACTGAACACCACGTTTAGTAGCACCTTGCCCGTAACTAAAGAGGCTCAACCGCAACCTAGCCCTCGTCAACACGCCTCCACACCTTCATGGTTTCAACTATTAGGGGCTGTTTACAAATAGTTTTAAACCGCCTATTCCTAAGCTCCTCGTCTTCGTGTCGTCTTTCAGACGACCTTGAGAGGCCGTTCCTCCCTCTCAAACCCTCCCCCCTGAATTCTTCTAGGGGCTTCGCCCCTAGAGTCCCCATCGATACACGATTTAACTCGATTTTTTCCTCTATTTTCGCCAGCAGTGTTTATCGTTACAGCAGTTTATTTGCAAACAGCCCCTAAGAAGCTAACGACTGGGTAAGCAACCCTAACACCCGCTGGGCGGTTTGGGTTTGCCCCTGTTGCAAGCTAAATGCCCCATAGCGTTGAAGCAAATCGGTGTACCACGTTTTATCGTTTAATTGCTTACTGGCAAGCAAGGCGGCTTGATACGTTTCACGTTGTTGCTGAACCGTAAGGAGCGATGCCTGCCCCCCTACGTTAGCAGTCTCTAATAACTGCTGCCCCACGTTTAATAGCGATTCATAGGTGTGTACCACGGCTTTACTGTCGCCTTGTTGCTGGGCTAAGGGTAACACACGTTGGTGTACTTTATAGGCTTCGCCCCACTGTTGAGCCTTACTAAACTGTTGCCCCGCCTGTTGTAAGGCCTTCAGTTGTTCGGTGGGCTGTTGCTGTTGCCCCGCTAAACGTGCCACTTGCAACCACGCCAACCCACTACGTGCAGGACGCTTTAATGGAGTCGCCCAAAGCTGAGCTTTTTCTTCCCACAATCGTTGCTGATCGGCCAAGGGTTTGGGGCTAACGTGGCTTGTTTGCGGATGAGACACAATCTCTAAGGCAGTCTCTACATGGTTTAGCACCACCCCAGCTTGGCCTTTACCCAAGGCGGCCTTGCCCGCCAAACGTTCCCACTGATACCGCAAGCGTGGAGCATCGGCCTCCTCCTGACGCTCGTTGAGCTGTTGCAACGCCTCGTTACTACGTTGATACGATTGGCCATAATCGTGACGTTGCATGGCCTGCTTGTAGGCCTGCCACAACGGAGCCAAGGCTTGCGTTAAGGGCGGAAGCTCGTCGGGAATCGTGGCTGGGCTTACCGCCTCTTGCAACTGGCTTGCCCCCCCCCCTAGGACTCCTGGTGCTTCTGAGCCAAAGGCCTGTTGCCAAGGGTTTACCTCAAAGGCCTGCGAGTCGCTTTGCCAAGCAATGGGCTGTTGCAGTAAGGCTTCTAGCCATTCTTTTACTACATTCTGTTCGCTTTTACCTAAGGTGTGATGCACATGAGCATCCAGTTGGGTTGCTATCTGCTTTAACAGGGTTTCAATGCTTTTTTTAAGCTCGGGCGACTGTGGAGCGGGGCTATGGCTTAATTGTTCGATACTTTTTAAATACACCCATACTTGCTGTTTAGTTTCTGGCGGGGGAGCGAGTAGTTGCGTGGTTTGGGCAATATCAAACAACACGGCGGGGGCATTAAGGCCTTTATCATACTGTTCTACCGTTTGCAAACGGTGCGATAAGCTAGCATCAGCAGGCGAGGCAGGCGTACTAAGGGGTGTGCTAAGGGGCGTGGATGCTTGAAATGTGCCTCCTGTAGGTTGCAACACACCAAGGCTACGAGCCTCTAACCAAGAGGGGTTCGGTTTGGTTAAGCTAGCAGAACGAGGCAAAACGGAAGCCGTGGCATCTTCCTCTTGTTCTAATACAGCGATAGGGGTTTCTTCGGTCTCTTGGCTGGGTTGAGGCTGGGTTGTGGTAGGCTTTTTTGGCGGAAGAAAAGGGCTATACAGTTGGCTAATCATGGAGGATGCCTTTCACGCTCGATTTGATGCTCTCTCTCTCTTTACGCCCCTTAACAACGATAGTTGACGAGGGTCTCTAAAACGAGGTATCGGCAAATAAACAACCTACTCAATCAAACTCCACCGTTTGGAGGGGAAGCAAGCAAGGGCAAGGGGCTTTAGTCGATAAACTTTATATCCCCCCCTGCAAAAGGCCCATTCGGGCGTGCAATGAATCGTTGCACGTTTGTTGCGTAAACCCCATTTTTTAGCTCTTAACACCTCCAATGTTCGGTGTTTCATTGTAAGAGCGAATGCCCCTCTTTTACACAACCAGCCTTCAATGAATCCTCGCATGGCCAAATAGCCTAGAAGCACTGAACGACCATGAACTCGATACCCCTGACTCTTTCATCTATCATACCTCACCGACGGATGACGACCCTTGGCGGACTCCTCTGCTTATTGGTGCTGTTTTCGATGGTATCTCCTAACGTTCATGCGGCCGATGACAAGCCTAAAAACGCCCAAGCAGCCTTGAATCAAACCCTGCACGATGAACTGATATTCATTATCCTACAAGTTGGCACGGCGATGGGGGCTTTTTTACTAACACCACTGGATACCGATATCAACCAACCGAATGATCCTGTAGAATGCAAGCTGATGACCCCCGTTTGGCTGGGCGAACGTTTGGTACTACCCAGCAACACTCGGTTTTATGGGTTGATTAGTCGTTTAGAGCAACCCCTGCAAGGACGCAACGCCGTGCTGGATATCGATTTTTACGAAGCCCGCTTGCCTAACGGCGAACGCATTCCACTGCAAGCCGAATTGATGACCCTAAACAAAGAACGCTTCTACGGCGGAGAAACCACTGATTATAGCGAACGTCGCCCTGTACGCTTTGATATTCAAGGCATTGGTAGCATTGTAAAACTACAAAAGGGGGGCTTGCTTACGATGGGTAAAGCGGTGAAGTTGCTTCCTGGCGAAAATCTAAAACTCATACTCAAATCTCCTCTGAAGCTGGTCGTGCCAACAGAGGAGATTCCGATAATTCATTGTTGTGATTAAGCGACAGGAGCTGGCTCTAAACGATACCCCACGCCACGCACGCTATGCACAAGCTTGTGCTTGAAAGGGGCATCAATTTTTTGACGCAACCGCCGAATAGCCACATCCACCATGTTGGTTGCCTGCTCTAGGGAAACGTGCCATACCTCTTGTGCCAACTGGGTCCGACTAGCCACATGGGTGGGTTGCTTAATCAAGTAACACAGTAACTGAAACTCTTTGCTGGTAAGCTGCATCGATTTACCACCGCGAAACACTTGTTGCTTGGTTAAATGAATAGTTAAATCGCCAAAAACCAAGCTGGGTTCTTTTTCTAGGTTTTGGCAACGACGAATAAGTGCCTTGCAACGAGCCACCAACTCCGATTCCACCACGGGCAAGGCCATGATATCATCGGCACCGCTGTTCAAGGCCAACACCACTTGCTCAGTATTGGCGGTGGGGGCTAACATTAATACAGGTAAATGGCTTGTGGCCAAGGTTTGCGATTGTTTTAATACGGCCCAACTACCTTCTTTTGGTAGCTCGGTACTTAATACAACCAAGGCTAGGTTGGTGTTGCTAGACTCTAGGGCTTGGCGGGCTTGTTTGGCAGTATCGCAGGTATGGATGTTATAGCCTTGTTTGCTGAGTACGTGTTCTAGTTGCTGACGTACACTGGCAACGGGTTCAACGATTAGAATAGTTAACATATCTTGGGTCATCATGGTCAACGGACTTTCATAGGTAAGCTTCTATTAAATAAAACGAACAACAACTTTAATAAACTAGCAAAACGGAAATGAGAAGTAAACAGAAAAACCAGCCAACTTTGTTAAAAAAGCTAGCACGGCAGAAAATAATCGAATACAGGTAAGTTTAACATAAAACATAACCGAAAATAAGCTGTTTTTCAAGAAAAAGACACATTGCTTTTGGTGAGGTTTTGGTATAGAAACTTCACCAAAAGGGTTGGTTGTGGCTTCTAAGTCCCTCGTTTTGTGTCGTCTTTCAGACGACTTTGAGAGGCCGGGGCGTTCGCCCCCACAGTGAGGAGGGACAATCTCAATTCTTACGCAAGATCCTCATTGTGAAAAACCTCTCAAAGGCTCCCCCCTACAGTATTTATAGGGGCGAAGCCCCTATAGACCTGTTTTCCCAAAGGAGTTTACGCAACTAGCTTTCAAAAACATACGGAAAAAAAGGATTTAACTATAGAAACCTCTGCAAAAGCCCATTCGGGCGGGCAATGAA
>JBJTUB010000284.1:0-2818 GCA_046080465.1 Vampirovibrionales bacterium
GTGGCGAATGCCTCGTTTATAACGAGGATCTTGGATCGTATCGAGATGCTGAAAAAGAGTCATGTTTAGGAGGATCGTCTACATAACGGAAACACTCTTTATTTAACCACAAACACAGCTAGACTTTTAGGGTCTCCTGCATTGCCCTACGGGCAATCTTGAGAGGCCGTTCCTCCCTCTCTACAACTCTCCCCCCTAGGGTTATTAACGGGGGCTAACGCCCCCGTTGCCCCCCATTTTTTAGAGTTTAACGCAAGCAGCGTACCTTTCCCTCTTTGCGGGGGATTGCCACGCTTGGCTCGCAAGGACGAGCTTGGGTATAAGGACACGGGCGGGTTAAAAACCCGCCCCTACGGTGAATAATCACAAGAACGCAATACCTGCTTGCTGTTTTACGCAACCAACGTTCGGTGCTTCATTGCACAAGCCGAACGGCTTCACCGAAACGCAACATCGAATCGCCGTTTGACGAGACCAACCCAACACCCCTCATCGCACGCCCGAATGGGCCTCATTGCACAAGCCGAACGGCTTTCAGCGCACGCCCGAATGAGCCTTATTGCACGCCCGAATGGGCTTTTGCAGAGGTTTCTATAGAACATCCCCCACTTAGAAAACAAAGCTCTACGTGGGGGGATGTGTGAGTATTAATTGTCTTTATTCAGTTGTCTTAGCTATTAATTTAAGGCAGCCGCCTCGTTCGGATACACCTTGACTGCTTTTGAAACGCCCGTTAGCTTAAATAACTTATCCACATAGCCCTTCACATCCGAGACGGCAAACTCGCCGCCGCACTGCTGGGTCGCTCGAAAACCGTACAACACAATCCCCAACCCCGCAGAATCCATAAAGTTGACGCTACCCAAGTTCAACAATAAGCGATTAGAGTTCCCTTTTAAACTGGTGTTAATGGTCTGTTTAAATACCTCAATGTAACGGTGATCCAAACTGTCGACGTTGACGTTTATCACGTTAGTTTCACCCTCACTGCGGGTAATAAACATCTCTTGATCGGTATGATTCATCATCATCTAGGGTGACTCCTATCGCTTCACGCAAGTACTTAAACAACCTACAAAACTCATTCTCACAACGGATTTTATCCCTGCTGTGTTCCGTGTAGATAATTACATTTTCGGCGTTGCTCCCCCGCTCTGAAGCACGATTTACATTTTGTTACATTTTTTTTTATGTGTTTGTGGTATTTTTCCTATGATACGTTTATTAGCTTAATTTTTTATTTAGAAAGCACTCCTGTCTCGTGATTAGTACTCAAGAACACGTAAAAGAAGAACAACCATCGACCACCACAGTATGGACTCCCACCAGTTGGCAACAAAAACCCATACAACAAGTACCCACCTACCCCGATGCTGCTGCTTTCGATCAATCGCTTGGCACCTTAGGCAATATGCCCCCCTTGGTGTTTGCTGGCGAAGTACGCTCGTTGAAAAAACGATTGGCTGCCGTCTCACAAGGTAAGGCCTTTTTGTTGCAAGGGGGCGACTGTGCCGAAACCTTTAAAGAGTTTTCTGCGGTTAAAATTCGTGATACCTTCCGTGTGCTGTTGCAAATGTCGGTGATTTTAACCTACGCTGCCAAGTTGCCCGTGGTTAAAGTCGGGCGGATGGCAGGCCAGTTCGCCAAGCCTCGCTCTAGCGATGTAGAAACCCGTGACGGCGTGAGCCTCCCTAGCTTTAGAGGCGATATTATTAACGATATTGAATTCACCAACGAAGCTCGTCAACCCAACCCAGAACGTATGTTGCAGGGCTACAACCAATCGGCTGCGACCTTAAACTTGTTGCGTGCCTTTGCCCAAGGCGGGTATGCCGATTTGCATTCCGTGCATCGCTGGACGCTCGATTTCATTAGCGATGACCCCCTAGCCCGCCGTTTCTGCGAGCTAGCCGATCAAATTAACAACTGCCTCCAGTTTATGGAAGCCTGTGGTCTCACCTCCGAGACGGTTCCTAGTATTCGGGAAACCGAGTTCTTTGTATCGCACGAAGCCTTGTTGCTACCGTATGAATCGGCCTTAACCCGAGTGGATTCCACCACAGGCGATTGGTACTGTTGCTCTGGCCACATGCTGTGGATTGGTTATCGTACTGCCCAGCTGGATGGGGCGCATATCGAGTTTCTGCGTGGTGTACAAAACCCCCTAGGCTTAAAGATTGGTACGGGTACCGATGCTGATACCCTTAAACGGATTATTGAAACGGTGAACCCACACAACGAAGCAGGGCGTTTAACGCTGATTAGCCGTATGGGTAACGGTAATGTTGAAAGCCACTTACCCAAGTTGATTCAGGCCGTTGAGCAAGAAGGCTTTAACGTGGTATGGTCCTGCGACCCTATGCACGGGAACACCCACACCGCTAATTCTGGCTACAAAACGCGTGACTTTGCTGCGATTTTAAACGAAGTGCGTGACTTTTTCGCCGTGCATGAAGCCCTCGGAACGCACGCAGGGGGTGTCCATTTTGAATTGACTGGGCAAAACGTGACCGAATGCACGGGTGGCCTTAGCGATGTGACGGATGCTAGCCTCTGCGAGCGGTATGAGACGGCTTGCGACCCTCGCTTAAACGCTCATCAATCCTTAGAACTCGCCTTCTTGCTTGCCGAGAACCTTAATGAACGTCGAGCCTAGAGAATAGAAAGCTCTGCAAAAGCTCCTTTACCTCCTCTCCCTTAGGGAGAAGGTTAGGATGAGGGAAACACAGGCAATCCCGAGGTTGGTGAAATCCCTCACCCCACCCCTCTCCCTAAGGGAGAGGAGGTAAAGGAGCTTTTGCAGAGCTTTCTATAGCAA
>JBJTUB010000285.1:0-6769 GCA_046080465.1 Vampirovibrionales bacterium
AAGATCGCACGCTTAAAGAGGATGCTTATGAAGGTAAGAACAGTAATGTTGTTCACTGTTTAACGATTGTGCGTAATGGGGTTGTGAGTGTGTTCAATCGTCTCATACCGCCCGCACACCGCACAATCAGTCGCCCGAATCTACAGATTCGTTTAGCTGCCGACTTGCCAGCCACGGTGCATCGCCTTCGAGCACTCTGACTTTTAGGGTCTCCTGACAAACCAAGTTAAAGACCTTGTCTTATTGTAGTAGTTGTGGTATAAATCTAAAGAAACTTTTTTTAGTAACTGCTAGTTTGTTTATAGGTCTGTGGTGATGATGCTGTCGTTTTTGGACAATTTAACTACATTCTCGGCTATGGCTTTGCGTAGTTTGGGTGTGTTTGAGTTTGTTTCTGTGCGTAGCATTTTGGTGGCCTTGATTGTGGGGATTCTCCTCCTCCTCGTGCAAAGCGTGCGAGTCCGGTGGGAAGCTTCCCCCTTAGCATCGAGCCGATGGCAGTCAACCACCCCCCTGCCCCACCCCCCGATGATAAGACTTTTCCCACCGGAACCTCTCCTTTCCAAATACCTAGCGTATTGAAAGGTCACATGTTTCGGTTTTTTTGTTTTTATGCACTTATCCCGCTAAATCAATTGTTTTGTGGTTTGTACTAGAAAGAAGCACCTTCAACGTATGCAACACCTGCACGCCCCCTCTACGATTGTCTCCTCTTCAGATACGCTTTTGATGCCCTCCCTACCGTCAACCTCCTCAACGCTCGGTGTATCGCACCCTGTACGCACCTTGCCAGAATCTATTTTGCGTGCAGAACAGCCCATTACAGGGGCCAACATTTTGTTACGTTCCTTAATTGCCGAAGGCGTTGATACCATTTTTGGCTACCCTGGTGGGGTGATTCTACCTATTTACGAAGCCCTGCCCGATTATCCCCAGCTCACCCACTTGTTGGTGCGTCACGAGCAAGGGGCCTGCCACATGGCCGAAGGTTATGCTCGTACCACGGGCAAAGCGGGCGTGGTGCTGGTAACCTCTGGGCCGGGTGCCACCAACGTCGTAACGGGCGTGGCCGATGCCTATTACGATTCCACCCCCATGGTGGTGATTACAGGCAACGTGCCTCAACAGTTTTTGGGTTACGATGCCTTTCAAGAAGCGGATGTCGCAGGGATTGTTCGCCCTTGTACCAAGCACAGCGTCATTGTTCGTCGGGCGGAAGATATCGCCTCAGCCATTAAAGAAGCCTTCCACATTGCTACCACAGGTCGCCCTGGCCCTGTGCTGGTGGATATCCCTAAAGATGTGATTAATGCCAAGGCCTCGTTTGATTACAGCACCACCGTGATGGATTTACCTGGCTATCAACTGGAAGAAACCTTCACTATCGAGCAGATTGACGAGGTTTTGGCGTTGCTGAGTACTGCCAAGCAGCCCGTCATTCTTTCGGGTGGGGGGGTGATTCACGCCAACGCTCATGAAGAGTTACGTTGCTTTGCCGAACGTCTCAAGCTACCTGTTGGACTTACCCTGATGGGGCTAGGGGGCTTCCCTACCCAACACGATTTGTGTATGGGCTTTACAGGGATGCACGGCCACTACTGGGGCAATATCGCCATTGCCAACGCCGATGTGTTGCTGGTGGTGGGTAGCCGTTTGAACGATCGTCAAACAGGCAAGGCCGAACGCTTTGCCCGTAAAGCCAAGATTATCCACTTGGATTTAGACCCCGTCAACATCAATAAAAACGTAGGCGTGCATCATGCCTTGCAAGGCGATATTAAGCACATGCTGACGGCCTTGTTAGAACGTACCACCCCCCAGTGCTTGGCCAATCACGCAGAAAGTTTAGCACAACGGCAAGCGTGGTTTGATCAAATCCGCTTTTGGAAGGAACGGCGTACCGAAACGCCTCGTCACCCTGATTTGTTGAGTCCGCAGTTTGCGATTGAGCGTATTTTTGCGAACCTACCGAAAGATAACAGCTATGTGACGACGGAAGTAGGCCAGCATCAAATGTGGTCGGCTCAACGCTACAACTTGGATGCTCCTCGTACGTGGGTTACCAGTGGTGGCTTGGGGACGATGGGCTTCGGCTTCCCTGCGGCCTTGGGTATTCAAGTGGCACACCCGAATGCTTGCGTGGTAGATATTGCGGGCGATGGTAGCTTTCAAATGACCCTGCAAGAAATGGCCACCGCTGCCCAGTACAAGTTGCCTGTGAAGGTGTGCGTTATTAATAACAGTTACCTAGGGATGATTCGTCAGTGGCAGGGTAAAATGTACGGGCGTGAATCGCAAGCGGAAATGCTCAGCCCTGATTACGAGCAACTGGCGGCTGCCTTTGGTGGGGTAGGCTTTACCGTCACTCACCCCGATCAGTTAGATGCCACACTGGCCGAAGCCTTTGCCATTACCGATAAACCCGTGATTGTGGATATTCGTGTCGCCGAAAAAGTGGATGTGTTTCCGTGGGTGCCTAGTGGGGCTTCTAACGAGGAAATGCTCACCGATCAGGATAAAGCGTCTTCCTAATCGAGGGGGAAACCATCGATTAGGTCTCTGTTCAAACGCTCTTCAGAAAGCCACTACCATGAGTTCGGAACTAAACCCAGCGTTATCTTTGCAAGCTACGGCTGCGTTGGCTCGCCTTCATGCCAAAAACGAGGAAGGCTCGGTTGCTAAAACAAACGAGCCTCCCGCAAACGATACGGCCTTGGCGAAAGCCAAACAACGCTGGTATCCTGAAGTCATCTTGGGGTTTGATGAGTTTCAAGGCACCCACTATCGGGTGAGTGATGTGGTGGCCGACCCACTCAAACACGCTGTCGCCAACACGGGGCTGTTGGCAGGGGGCTTGGGGCTTTTAATGAGCATCGCCTTCTGTGTCTCTCAAAAAAAGCCACTACCTTCCGCAGAAGAAGCGTCTAAGCTTGGGCTGACGCTTCTGGCGTTGAGTATCCCCACCTTCGCCTACGATTACTTTACCCAGTGGTGGAGCAACAAGCGAGCCGAGACCATTTCAAAAACCATGGGCGGGGGCAACCCCACCTTCGCCGATTGGAAGGCCTATCAAGCCTCTCATCACCCCGAAAAACGTTAATTAAACAGAGGCTCTTTGTCTCTTCTGACTCTTAGTACAAGGATTCTCATCTTATGATGACTCAAGAAGCAAACAGCGTGTTAGAACGCCAGTTTACCTGTATTATTCAAGCCAAACACGGTGCCTTAGATAAGGTGCTAGGCACGCTAACGCACCGAGGCTTTATTCCTACCTATTTTTCTGCTACACTTGTGGATGCCTGTTTGGGCAGTGCCACCCCCTGCCAAGAAGTAACCATCCGTTACACTGATGCCGATGATTGGGGCTACCAAAAGCTCTTAAAAAGTTTAGAAAAGCAAGTGTGGGTGTTAAGCGTTCAGGACGCAAGCAACACCGCTCCCCTTCAATCCGTATAGTTCCCCCTGCCAAAGGCCAAAAACCTTCTGTCATTGCGAGCGAAGCGTGGCAATCCCCTTTGCTACTAACGACTTTGGAGATTGCTTTACATACGTTCGCAATGACAAATAGACTTTCTTCAACGTTTTATAGTTTTTTTGTTACCGTAACCTTCAGGCAAACCTGCCTGTATTAGCCTCCTAGATAGGGATGTTTAGATAATGATGATGATGACTCAAGCCGTTGCTCCCGCTCCGTTGAACGTGGTGTACGATAAAGATATTGACCGCTCTGCCTTGTTGAGCAAGAAAATTGCTGTGGTGGGTTTTGGTAGCCAAGGCTTTGGCCAAAGCATGAACCTAAAAGATAGCGGTGCCAACGTAAAAATCGCCTTGCGTGCGGGTTCTTCTACCATAGCGAAAGTGCAAGCCAACGGCATGGAAGCGATCACCTTGGAAGAAGCCGCCGACTGGGCCGATATTATTTTGTTCCTCTGCCCCGATGTGGTGCAAGCCGATGTGTACACCCAGTACTTTGAAGGCAAATTGAAAAAAGGCCAAGCCCTGATGTTTAGCCACGGCTTTGCCATTCACTTTGGCCACATTGTGCCTCCTGCCGATGTGGATGTGTTCTTGGTGGCGCCTAAAGGCCCTGGCCACTTGGTGCGGTCGGAGTTTACTCGTGGTCGTGGCGTGCCTTGCTTGTTGGCTATTCATCAAAATGCCAGTGGTACCGCTCGTGAAGTAGGTTTAGGCTATGCCGCCTGCGTAGGTGGTGGCCGTGGTGGCGTGATTGAAACCACCTTTAAAGATGAAACCGAAACCGATTTATTCGGCGAACAAGCCGTGTTGTGTGGCGGTGCTGCTGCCTTGGTGAAAGCTGGGTTTGAAGTATTGACTGAAGCGGGCTACCCCCCAGAAATGGCATACTTTGAGTGCTTGCACGAACTCAAGCTGATCGTCGATTTGATGTACGAAGGCGGCTTGGATGATATGCGTTATTCCATTAGCGATACCGCTCGCTATGGTGATGTCACCCGTGGCCCTCGTGTCGTAACCGCCGAAACCAAAGAAAACATGAAGCAGATTTTGAAAGAAATTCAAGATGGGACCTTCGCCCGTGAGTTTACCGCCGATGTGCGTGCAGGTATGCCACAACTCAAAAGCTTGGTGGCTCAAGATACTACTCATCCGCTAGAGCAAACAGGCCGTCGTTTGCGTAGCATGATGAGCTGGTTGCACGAAACCAAAAACGTAGAACGCGACAAAAACTAGCCCATTCGGGCGTGCGATGAAGCGTTGAACGTTGGTTGCGTCAGGGCGTTCGCCCCCGCAATGAGGGCTGAACGTTGGTTGCGTGAAACGGCTAACCGATGTTGCGTTTCTGTGATTGTTCTGTTGTAGGGGCGGATTGTATCCGCCCGCCCGCCCACTCTCTTTTTATCCGTCATTGCGAGCCGTTAGGCGTGGCAATCTCCTTTGGTTGCGTCAGACGGCGAGTCGATGTTGCGTTTCTGTGGTTATTCTCTTGTGGGGGCGGGTTTATAACCCGTCCCTTTTTCAAGCCTTGAATGGGCTAAGGTCTAATTCAACACCAAGGTCTTGTCACATGGATGTTCTTATGGTTTGATGAAGAAAGTTAATCTAACGGAAGATAGTTTTGTTTTAAAAAAGGGCGAGGGATGATGATGATGAAGTTAGCCGTTGTTGGCTCTGGGTATGTAGGCAACGTAACGGGGGCCTGTTTCGCTGCCCTAGGGCATCAGGTAACCATTGCAGGGCTAGAGAAGGAAAAAATCGAACGCTTGCAGCAAGGCCACGTCTCCTTTTACGAAGATGGCTTGGAATCGATGATTCAATCCGAGCTAGCCAGCGGAAAACTAAACTACAGCCTAGATATTGCCGAGGCCTGTGAGGATGCCGATATTGTCTTTCTCTGCGTTACGGCTCCGCCTAAAAACGATGCCACACCCGATTTAAAACCTATTGAAGCCGTTGTTGCCCCGATGGTTGCCACCTGGATGAGTGGCTATAAACTATTGGTGGAACGTTCTAACCTGCCTGTTGGCTTCCACGTTTGGCTGAAAGCCTTTATTCAACAACACTTGCCCGAAGGTAGCACCTGCGAGGTTGAACTGGCCGCCGTCCCTCAGTTTTTACGAGAAGGCCAAGCCATTCACGATTTTTACCAACCCGACCGCTTGGTGATTGGTGCCGAAACCCAGCGTGCCAAGGAATTGCTCACCCTCGTGCATGATGGTATTTCTGCCCCCTTGCTGATGACAGATATCAGTTCGGCTGAAATGATTAAACATGCCACCAACGCTTTTTTAGCAACTAAAATTAGCTTCATTAACACGATAGCTCAACTGTGCGAAAAAACGGGGGCCGATATTCAAGTGGTCTCTAAAGGCTTGGGTATGGATGCACGGATTTCTCCGCACTTTTTAAATGCGGGCTTGGGCTACGGTGGTATTTTCTTGCCACGTGATATTCAGGCCTTACAGCATGTCGCCACCCAGCACCATCTTGATTTAGATATTTTAAAAGCGACTCAAACCGTGAATCGCTATCAGAGAATCTGTTTTATTGAACGCATTGAAGCGGCAGGCGGTGGTAGCTTGGTAGGTAAAACAGTCGCCATTTGGGGTTTGGCCTATCGCCCTAATACAGATGATATGCGGGATGCCCCCAGTGTTCAAATTATCTGGGGCTTGCAAAACCGAGGTGCCGCTATTCGTGCCTTTGACCCCCTAGCGATGCCCGCCTGTCGAGATAAGGTTCGTAAAGTAACGTTTTGCCAAGATGTTTACGAAGCTGCCGAAGGGGCGGATGTGATTGCGGTGCTAACAGAATGGCCAGAGTTTACCACCATCAATTTAAGCCATTTAAAAGAGCGGAGCCAGTGTCGGTTGATTGTGGATGGGCGTAACCTGTTTAATGCCAGCCGTATGCAAGAGCAGGGCTTTACCTATCACAGTGTGGGTCGCGCTTTAAAAAGCTAGCGACCGCATCAAATCTTTTTCCGCAGGATCGAGACTATAGAAACCTCTACAAAAGCCCCTTTACCCCCTCTCGCTAAGGGAGAGGGCTGGGGTGAGGGAGGGCATTCGCCCCAGCAATGAGGGCTGAACGTTAGAAGCGTAAAAAGCTAAAAAATGGGGTATCTAGGGGCGAAGCCCCTAGAATAACTGAGGGGGGAGAGTTTGAGAGGTTTTTTACAATGAGGATCTTGCGTAAGAATTGAGAATGTCCCTCCTCACTGTAGGGGCGAACGCCTCGGCCTCTCAAGATTGCCCGTAGGGCAATGCGAAACGATGAGCTTAGAGACCTC
>JBJTUB010000286.1:0-3546 GCA_046080465.1 Vampirovibrionales bacterium
CTTTTAGACCTAAAACAACTTAAAAAGAAGTGGCAGGTATCTATTGCTTGCATGATTAAACGTCTAAAAGATTTGAATGCGATTGATAATGCAGAATACTTGTTTACTCGTTTATCTATTTTGGGTTGGCGAAAAGCCGAACCTTTGGATTGCGATGATCAAGCCTTTGCTTATGAACCTGTTGGGTTGTTTAACAAAATAACTATGCTACTATTAGAACACAACAAAATTACAGCCTATGATCTAACTCAACAGTTAGGTCTCGATGCTGAGTTATTTTGTCGTTATTTTTCGGTTGATACCGATTTATTCAAACCTGCACGCTTAGATTTAGACAATGTTATCCAGTTTAAAACTGTTTAGTAGATAGGAAAGAGAAAACACGAATAGAACCTAATAATCAACAGAATCCCCAAAAAAATTCAAAACCCCCACTTGTTAGCTACAAGAAGGGGTCAGATAGATGACATTAT
Organism: Vampirovibrionales bacterium; assembly: GCA_046080465.1. Classification (GTDB taxonomy): domain Bacteria; phylum Cyanobacteriota; class Vampirovibrionia; order Vampirovibrionales; family JAJTHC01; genus JBJTUB01. The sequence continues at coordinate 474 of JBJTUB010000286.1, forward strand.
TTAGTAATTTCACTACTTATATTTGTAATCTCTGACAGGATCTTACAAATATAAGTATACTTCGCTAAATATTTTCTGTCTAGCTGTTTCTTGTGGCAACCTCCATTATGAGGAGTTTTTATGATGCTTAACATAGCACATCGTTGCCCTTTAGGGATGTTGATTTACAACCCTTTACAAGAAACAACTAGAAAGGAGAGTGTCTAATGACGAAAACATTTCGTCCTTATTTTAAACATTACCGTAACGGTAAAATCTATTGGGCTAAGGACTATGGCCATAAAGCTTGGCCATTCTAACCCTTTGCTCTAAACAGTAGAGGAAGAACCCCAACACCCCGACACTCTAAGATGGCGGGGTGTTTTGTATGCGGTAGGTGAGGGTTTCAAACCCTCACCTACTAACCACTATCCACAGAAACGCAGTATCGACTGGCCGTCTGACGCAACAAACTCAACACCCCTCATCGCACAAGCCGAACGGCTTTCATTGCACGGCCGAATGGCCTTCGGGTTGGAACCAACGAATGTAGATCTCTTCACTGTAAAAATCAGGCTGAAACATATCCACCCGCTGCCGAACCTCTAAAAACAACAGGCTCAAAAAGCAAATCACTCGGGGCAAGCCCGTCAAATCTTCTAAATCGCTTAGGCTCATGTAGGGCTGGGTGTCATCGGTGTAGGGCAACGCCTCATCCATGGCGGGTAGGTGGGCTTCCAATAGGGCGAGCACCTCTTCCACCTGCTCTTCTTGAAACTCATCGTGGGCAAGGTTGGTAATATCCTCGGTACTGAGGAGGGAATAATCTTGCATACCCGCACGGTGTCGCCGTTTGCTGGCTTGGGCTACCTTTTGGCGTGATAAGCGTTCCCGCTCCAAGGCTTCAAACTTTTTCAGTTCCTGCACCAAATCGTTCAGGGTCACGTTGCGAATGCGGGGCTGTTTGGCAGAAGGGCGGCGTTCTAGCACGCTTTCTAAACTACCGTAGCGTGCCTTCAGGTTGGCGGCCAGTTGGGCTGCAAAGGCGTTGACATCCTGCTGATAGCCTGCATCCAGATCGGCATCGCCAAAGGACTCCAACTCGGCATCTTCCAAGGGCGGGGCAAACGGATCAAACCCTGCCAAAAGGTCACTCTTCATACGCAGTAGCACGGCCAAATACAGGAGAGTCTTGCCTGTAAGGCGAAGGCGAGATTGTTCCGCCTCGCTAATCACCCCTGCTCGTTGGGGTTCCAAGCCAAACAGTGGGTTCGCCTCCTCTGTGGGTTGATTCAACTGAAAGGCATCGGCTTGCAACAGGGGCTGGTTTTCTAGCTGACTGACGTAATCCAAGTAGGCATCGGCCACCCGCACTAAATCCACGTTCCAAGGGTCAATCTCGCCCCGCTTGGCCATCTCGACTAAGAGTTCGATGCCTCCGCTGGGTTCGGGCAAGGCCAAGGCCGTGGGCGATTCTAGCTGGCTTTGCGTGTTCGCACGAAAAGGATTCCCCACCCCTGAACGAGGCGTTCCAGTGGACTGTTTGCTTGATTGCGTATGAAACGAGGACATCATCTACTCCTAGGCAGAGGCGGTATCTAACGAGTTGTCGCTGTGGGCGTGGCTATCGCGATCAATTCGCAAGGCAATCCCCGTAACTTTAGAAATACCGCTGTTGCGTTGTGTGACGCCCACCGTGCGATCGCTGTTATCAATCATGGGCTTCCGCAACGAGACGACCACAAACTGCGCCGAACGACTCTCACGTTCAATCATTTTCGATAACTTCTCGACGTTAATGCCATCCAAGTTTTGATCCACCTCATCCAAGGCATAAAACGGAGCGGGCTGGGTGCGTTGCAAGGCAAACACAAAGGCCAAACTCGTCAGTGATTTTTCGCCCCCGCTCATGGCTTCAATCCGCTGTGTCTTCTTGCCCCGTGGCGAGGCTTCAATGGAAAGCCCGCCTTCCAGTGGGCTACTGGGGTTGGTAAGCAACAGTTGGCCGTAGCCATCGGACAATTCGGCGTAAATGGTTTTAAACTGCTCGTTAACGGATTCAAACGCCTTCATAAAATACTCGAGTTTCAGGGCTTCAAACATCAACACCCGTTCACTCAAGGCTTCTTGCTCGTGGCGGAGTGTTTCCATTTTGCCCTTTAAATCGCCTTGTCGGTTGAGTGCTTGATCGTAGGCATCAATCGCTAGCATGTTTACATGCCCCATGCCTGCCATGCGTTGTTGCAGTTTTTCTAACTTGGTTTTCAGTTCGCTGTGCGATTGTTCCAGTTCCAGCAAAGCTTGTTCCCACGTGTCGGGTAGGGCTTCTTGAAGTTTGGCCAGTAACTCATTGAGTTGGGGTTGCTTTTGCCGAATCTCAAAATCCAACTGCCGAAAACGCTCGTTGGCCTGATTGGCTTGTACATCGGCCATGTGCTTGGTTTTTTCTTGTTCCAACACCTGTTGGTTTAATGCTTCCAGTTCGGCTTCCATCGCCTTGAGGGCATCACTCATGCTAGCCAGCTCGGTATCGACCGCCGTCATCTCGGTTAAAAGGGTATCGATGTTGACTTGCGTGCCGATAATTTCTTGCTTTAGCTGGGCAATACGTTCTTCAAACTGTTGAACCTCTTTGGCACGAGTCTCGTAGGTTTGCGTCCGCACTTCCCACTGGGTGGCGGTGCGTCCCCGTTGCAGGGTCAATTCATTCAGCTGTTTGTTGAGTTCGGTTTGTTGGAAGGTGTTTTCCTCTAGTAAGGCTCGCAACTGCTGAAGAGCCTCGCTTTGCTGCGTTCCCCCTTCCAGTTGAGCTAGGGCTTCTTGCAAGGGTTCCCGATCGAGTTGCAACTGGGCGACTCGATCGGTGTTGAAACGCATCAAGTCTTGTAGTTCCTTCATCCGGGCGTGGGCGGTGGTATCATCGCCTTGCGTAGCCTGCTGTTGCTGAACCTCAAGAATCTGACGCTCCTCGGCGAGTTGTTGTTCCAAGGCGTTGCTTTGGGCTTGATAGTGCAATACTTGCGTCGTTAACGGCTGAAGCTCTTGTTGCAGTAGGTGTTGCAATTCAGCATCGAGCTTGGCGAGTAGTTTTTCG
>JBJTUB010000287.1:0-2917 GCA_046080465.1 Vampirovibrionales bacterium
ATACCAATTTCATAAATAAAGGGCGTCTGCCGCTTTCGTTGTCGCTACGATTCTCGATGAGCTTATGTACCTCTATGTACACCGCACTCATCTGCGAGTCTAGGCTCCTAGAAATCACCTACACGCCCTTCATTTCTAAAAATGGTATTAGCCTTGCTCTGCTAAAAAAGAAGCTAACTTTTGAGCAACTTCTTGCGGGGTGACATCCGTTTTACGAGCCACGCCTGTAGCCAAAGCCACGCTAGCCACTTCCGCAGCCACCATGGGCGGAACGCTTAAATCGAAAATGGAAGGGATAATCACCCCTTCGGCAATTTCGGCATCGCTTACCACACTGGCAATCGCCCGAGCAGCAGCAAGCTTCATATCGTCGTTAATCACGCTGGCCTGAACATCCAACGCCCCACGAAAAATACCAGGAAACGCCAAGCAGTTGTTCACCTGATTCGGGAAATCGCTACGCCCTGTGGCCATAATACGCACACCGGCGGCCTTGGCTTCATCAGGCAAAATCTCGGGGGTGGGGTTGGCCATCGCAAACACAATAGGGTCTTGAGCCATGCTACGCACCATTTCCTGGCTCAAGGCTTTGGGTACCGAAAGACCAATAAAGGCATCCGCCCCTTTCACCACATCCTGCAACGACCCCTGCATGCCCGTTAGGTTGGTAAGTTCGGCAATTTTCTCTTTAAACGGATTCATGCCCTCAGTGCGACCTTGGTAAATAGCGCCTTTGGTATCGCAAATCACAATATCTTTAACGCCCGCTTTAAGCAACAACCGAGACACCGATAAAGCCGACGCCCCTGCTCCATTAACCGCAATACGAATATCGCCAATGGGCTTGCCCACCGCTTTAACAGCATTCAGCATGGCCGCCACAACCACCACGGCCGTACCGTGTTGATCATCGTGAAAAATAGGAATATCGGTTTCTTCAATCAAGCGTTCTTCCAGCTCGAAGCAACGAGGAGCCGCAATATCTTCTAAGTTAATACCGCCAAAAATAGGGGTTAAGGCCTTAATGCTTGCCAACAGCTCATCTACGTTTTGTGTGGCTAGGCAAATAGGGAAGGCCTCCACCCCACCAAAGGCTTTAAACAGCACGGCCTTGCCTTCCATCACTGGTAGACCCGCCCCTGGGCCAATGTTACCCAAGCCCAACACGGCAGAGCCATCCGTAATAACGGCGACCAAGTTCTTTTTACAGGTAAGCTCGTACAACGCAGCGGCATCTTCCTGAACGGCACGGCAGGCTTTAAGCACGTTGGTTTGGGCGTATAACTCATCAAACAACGCCTTGTTCGATAAATCTCCTTGCGTGTTGGTTTCAATCACCCCTTGATACCGACGACGCAATTCCATGGCTTTCTGATCGTTGGTGAGCTCATCCCACACCAAGTTAGGATGACTAGGCTTGACCCACGATTGAGAACCCGACTCTAAAAACTTAATGACGTTTTTCTCAACGCTTTGAGGCGATACCAGCACCTGTGCCACTTGAGCCTCAATAGCGGCCTGTGCCACGGCTCGTGCCACGGTAGCACCCACAGGGTCTTCTACGGTAGGTAGAATGCGGGTAGCAGTGCGTTCTTCATCGCCTATCATACCTGCTAAGGCCAGCACCGAAGCCGTCATCATCGATTTTGTGATGCGCGTCGCCCGCACATCCAACACGCCACGAAAAATACCAGGGTAGGCCATCGACGCATTAATAAAGTTAGGACTCTGAGGCATTTGCGAGGCATACACCGCCGCCCCTGCTTGTATCGCCGCCTCGTACGAGATTTCTGCTTCGGGAAGAGAGCAAGCAAACACAATCGGCTGATCCGCCATGGTGCCAATCCAGCTAGACTCTAGGCGAACACCATCTTTGTAGCCAATGTAGGCATCCGCCCCAACAAAACAGTCTTTCAAACTGGCTTTCACATGACTGGGGTTGGTATGGCGTGCCAACTGCGATTTCATCCAGCTCATGCCTTGCAAACGATCCATGGCAATACGGCCATGCTCATCGCACAGCCGTAGTTCGCCCACACCCATTTGAATCAATAAACGAGCGGTGGCAATGCCACTCGTTCCCACGCCGTGCATCACCACCTTGGCTTCTTTCAGGGTTTTGCCCACCAAGGTAAGGGCGTTTAGCAACCCTGCCACCGTCACCACAGCGGTAGAATGTTCGCCGTGCATCACGGGAATCGGCAACGAACGTTTAAGTTTATCTTCAATCACATAACACTGGGGTGCCGCAATCCCATCCAAATGGAAGGCACCAAAGGTGGGGGTCAGTTGACGAATGGTTTCAACAAACTGCTCAATATCATCGGTTTCAATCGCCATCGGTACAGAATCGACGTTGGCTAATTGTTTGTGCATTAAGCTACGGGTTTCCAGCATAGGAATCGCCGCCTTCGCACCAGCGTTGCCTAGGCCATACACGCTCGATCCATCCGAAAGAATAGCAACAGTATTGCCCCGCATCGTGTGATCAAACGATACCAGCGGGTTGGCCTGAATTTCTAAACAGGGTTTAGCCACCCCGGGGGTATAGACCACCGCCAGCATTTCTTTATCTTTAACAGGGGTTTTAACCTGAATGCTTAACAGCCCATCATGCTCACGACGAAACTGTAGGGCATCAAAGGCAGGTGGGGTCAGGGTTTGGGTCATCATCATGCGGGCAAAACTCTCCACAAGGGGCAATCAATAACAGTTTAAAACTAGCGTTGACATTTTAGCATGAAGTATTACAACTGTAAAGTACCAAGGCCATTCGGCCAGGAGACCCTAAAAGTCTAGCTGTGTTTGTGGTTAAATAAAGAGTGTTTCCGTTATGTAGACGATCCTCCGAAACATGACTCTTTTTCAGCATCTCGATACGATCCAAGATCCTCGTTATAAACGAGGCATTCGCCAC
>JBJTUB010000288.1:0-3373 GCA_046080465.1 Vampirovibrionales bacterium
GGAACAGTGGGGTGGTATCAGGCGATAATTTGGCACTATCTCAAAAATATAGTCTCTGAAAAAATTTCTTTTGCATATTTATACGTTGTCGCTACGCCCCGTTTGTTCAGTCATGGTGTTCTGTCTACACTCCTTCACAAACGGGTCTAGGCTCCTAGTCTAGCCTATGCCTAAAAAACTTTTTAAAAACTATAAACGCTAGATAGCTTAGGCTAAACGGTGGTAAAACCATACGGACAAACAGGTGTGCCTTTTAACAGGGTGCGTGTAACAGGTGCTTTAAGTCTCGTTGTGGCTCGCTTTCTCTGTTATTTAGAGAGAGAGAGAGAATCACGGGTGAAGTAACGTACAAAGCATTATAACACCCATGCTAGGTGATTGATGAGAGAGAGAGAAATAAAGCAAAAAGAAGATACGAGCGGAGTGAGGCTGCCTGAAGGCGACCCACTTGATAAATACGCAGGATTCCCTAAGTGCACTGGCTAGCGAGAACGGTTATTGGCTTGTTTTGCTTGGTTAAGGATGGCTGTTCTATCGGAATTGTCGCATACTTGTTTTCTTCTTCGTGAAAAAAAGAAAACAAAGAAAGCGTGCCGAAACCAACGAAGCAAGCTAAGCACATGTTACCGTTACCCAGTTAGCTTGGTATGAACATTAAATAGTGTACACGGTTGGTCACTATCTGGTTCTTCCTGTAGCCATATGGCTTTAGCACCGTTTAGCTTAATATACTGAGAGTGGTAAAAGTAGGGGCATCGTACTAGAGCTGACGCTTCTTACTAACCGTTGTCTTCAAGCATGAGAGAAAGAAAAGCAGAGGGGGGGGTGATGGAGAAAAGGATAAATCATCACCCCTTTACTTGCTTCTAATAGCTCTAAGATAGCTTAGGCAACGTGGTAGTAAAAATACGAAGCGTCTAGCACTAGCCAGCTAGGCTTACTTACCCGCCAAGTAGCCGTAGGGCAACTTGGGGTATCTGATTCGCTTGCCCTAATACCTGAGCCGATGCTTGTTGTAGAATCTGGTTTCGTGTCATTTCGGCACTTTCTCGTGCGACATCCGTGTTACGGATACGAGATTCCGAAGCCGATAGGTTTTCGATACTAATGTCAATGTTGGTAGCACTCGCTGTTAGACGGTTAACCATGGCACCCAGTGCTGCACGGCGGTTTTGGATTTTTTGCAACGCCGCATCAACACGGGTGAGCGTGACTAAGGCCGATTGGCTACTACTAAACCCTAAGGCAGAGGTAGAGCCTGTAGCAAAGCCTAAAACATCCCGAATATTGACACTACTAAACGGGTTGACCCCACTAATGTTGGCTAGGTTAATACGGTCAACGGCACTGTTTGCGTTGGCACCTACCTGTAGAAAATAACTACTAATAGAACCATCAAATATTTTTCGTCCGTTAAAGGTTGTGGCCTGAGCAATACGGTCAATATCGGCTGAAAGTTGGGAGACTTCTGCCTGAATGGCCGACCGTTGCTCGGAGCTGTAGGTATCGTTGGCTGCTTGTACCGTGAGTTCACGCATCCGCTGGATGTTGTCTACGATGGTTTGCATGGTGCCATCCATCACGTTAAGCACGTTAATACCATCCTGGATGTTTTCACCCGCACGGCGGTTCCCCCGAATGTTGGAACGTAAGTTTTCCGAAATCTGCAGCCCTGCCGCATCGTCGCTGGATTTGTTGATTTTGAAACCACTGGCCAATCGCTCGTACGATTTAGACTGCATCATCATGTTTTTGCCCAACAAACGTTGTGCGTTTAACGATTGTACGTTGGTGTTAATTACAATTCCCATCATCATAAGTCACTGTCTCTCCTGTTTAAATGATGATCCTTCATCCCAGTTCCTAGCCTGTTGGGCAATCACCGATCATCCGTGTCGGTGGATGCGTGGGTTGTCCATCACTGACAATCTACGCCATGGCACAAGGGCTAGGTGTGTTGTGGTGAAACACTCGTTTCTTAAAAACAGATAGAACGCTTTGTTTTTCAACCGTGGTAAACTGACTCAACCCAAGGGCTTGCTCTCTACTTCAAGCTTGGGAGTGTTTGCGTATCACAGCGTTGGTATCTCTCTTAAAAAACAGATGTGTCTCTCACAAAACACAAGCGAGTATCAACTCCCACCGTGTTGTAATGTGGTGTGTTGTTGCTCACAAAAAGGGTATCGTTCCAAGCAGGAAAGCCTTAAAAAATCTACACCATTTGTAGTAGAAGCAGGGTGTATTTTTTAACTTGCCTTTTTCTGTTTTTTACTTATAATGATACCTATAAACGTTTGGAGAGCTGGCTGAGTGGACGAAAGCGGCTTCCTGCTAAGAAGTTATCGGGTCAAAAGCTCGATCGAGGGTTCGAATCCCTCGCTCTCCGAATTTTATATTTTTATTTTGAAGGCACTTGCTGGTTAAAGTAAATGTTTTTTGTTTTCAATAAGCGAGGCTGGTTTTTGGCAAGTTGCAACCGTTTTAGTGGGTGTGCTTTTCTACGCTGTTTAGTTGAGTTTGTGTTTAATGCGACTATACTTTTGCTACAATAAAGGCAGACTATTTTTTACAGCCCTAAAGTTTGAAGGGTGGGGTGCCGATACTTAAAGCGAGCCTACCCGAGGTCTAATTTTTAGAAATACTACAAGAAATAATACAGGAGTACCCTCCATGCCTCCATTGTAGCACAAACAGGGCAGGGCTTCACGCTGAGTGAACTACTCATTAGCTTGGCCGTATTGGGGCTCATTGCCGCCCTGACCCTACCCAGCATTTTTAACAGTGTTGCGCAAAATCAAATGAAAGCTGTCGAAAGAGAGTTACTTACTAGTGTGGCTCAAGTTGTGACGGAAGGCTTACAGAGTGGGACAATCGCAACAACAGGGGCTGGATTCCGAGAAGCATTGATTCAAAAACTGAACCCTAGCAGAGTGTGTAACACAGATTTTGTAACCCAAGGCTGTGGTGTAGAGCGTGGCGGATTGACATGGGCAGGAACAAACCCAGGAATTGTATTACACAATGGAACGCAACTCGTCTTCGGAACGAACAGTATTCAGGGTTGTGGTGATTCTATTTATATGTTATTTGATGCCAACGGGAACTCAGGACCTAATATCCAATACAAAGATATAGATTCCATGCGTATTCGTATTGCTGGCTTGCAACCAGGTAAAATAACCTTAAGTTATGGCTGCGATGATCAACCTACAGATCAGCAACGCATGAACGAGTTGTATAGTATTTTAAATAATTTACGACTCTTTTCCAAAGATGTGTTGAATGGCTTCGTAGAAGGCTAGCCCTAAACGTATTCCATTGGTTACAACCCGCTTGAGCACCGCCCACCACCCCTCAATCGGGTTCAAATCAG
>JBJTUB010000289.1:0-1992 GCA_046080465.1 Vampirovibrionales bacterium
CGTGCTTCCCAAAGACGGACGACTGGTTTCGACTAGTACACAAGGAAGTTTGGCGATTGCCCAAGGTGCCACGGCTACCGTAAGTCTGCGTAATGACAAGGCTAACACGATTGAGTTCGGTGGCAATCGTGAAGACGCTCCAGGTAGCACAACTACCATTTTGGTAGGTGCAGGTGATCGTATTAAGACTAAATTGCCCCTTGGTGGAGATCAAGCAATAAGTGTTGATCGCTCTATTCACCAAGCAGATGGCGAGTGGGCGTTTACTCTTCTGCGTGGTAAAAATAGCATGACGATTAAAGCCAAGACCTTGGATCAGTTGAAATCGATAATTAAAAACAGCGATATTGATGGGGAACTTAAAACGAAGCTTCTTAAAGGTGTGGATAAGCTAAACGAGTCCTCAAGCTCTTCTAGCAAAACGTCTGATGCTTCAACTTCAACAAATCCTCCCAAACCAGAGGCTACTTCTTCAGATAAATCGATGCGTTTGAGTGTTGATAGTAACGCTGGTGCAGACCCTAGCAAACGCAAATGGGCCGATAAACCCATCTATTGGAATGAGACGTTACAGAAAAAGTACGAAGAAGGCTTAAACTACGCAAAGAACAAAACCAAAAATGCGGAAGCCTCTTCTAAAGACTAAGCCAAAACCCCCACACTCCTGTTGGCAGTGTGGGGGTTTAATGTAACCGTAATAAATAAGCGTTACTTCATACGGAAGGTAATACGCCCGCGGGTTAAATCGTAAGGAGACAGCTCTACTCGTACCCGATCGCCAGGCAAAATACGAATAAAGTTTTTACGAATACGCCCAGAAATATGGGTCAATACTTCGATATCATTCTCGAGTTTAACACGGAACATGGCATTGGGTAGGGCTTCTACAATAGTGCCTTCCATTTCAATTACGTCGGCGTTGGCCATCATCATCATCAGGGGGTCTCTTTCTAGTGAAATAGATTTATAAAGGAGCTGCAGCTAAGCGAGTTAAAATATCGGCTTCACCGTCAGTCACCACAATCGTGTGTTCAAAGTGAGCCGAGGGAGAACCATCGCTCGTAACCACCGTCCATTTATCCGCCAAGGTAATCACCTTGTCTGTTCCCATGCAGTACATGGGTTCAATGGCTAGGCAGTTGCCTGCTTGCAATAAGGGGCCAGGCACCCCCGTACGGTAGTTATGAATAAACGGTTCTTCGTGCAGTTTAAAACCTACACTATGGCCACCGTATTCTTTTACTAAGCCAAAGCCGTATTTCAAGTTGGTATCTTCTACCGCCCCTGAAACATCTTGTAAATGGTTGCCTGCCCGTGCTTGGGCAATGGCTGCGTACAAGGCTTCTTCAGTGGCTAGCACCAACCGACGCACATCGGCTGATACCTCACCTACCATAATGGTGCAAGCGGCATCGGCCACCATACCTTGAAAGGTGGCTCCTACATCCAAGCTTAAAATATCGCCTTCGTTCAACACACGTTCTTTAGAAGGGATACCATGCACCACTTGCTCGTTCACCGATGCACAAATGGTATTGGGAAAGCCGTGATAGCCTTTGAATGTGGGTAACGCTTTGCTTTTTAAAATATGGGCTTCGGCCAGTTGATCGAGTTCCCAAGTGGACACTCCAGGTTTGGCATTCTCACGCACCAAAGCGTGAACTTCAGCCACAATACGGCCAGCTTCACGCATGAGGCGAATATCATGACGGCTTTTTTTGCTAATTTTATCAGAGGTGTTGACATGGACGGCCATAGGAGGAACTACTTTCTTTTGGGTTGAAACAAAGAACAACACAAGTAAACATTATTTAGTATACCAAGAAAACGGATAAGAACAACCCTAAAACTCCACAATAGCATGAGACCCTAAAAGTCTAGCTGTGTTTGTGGTTAAATAAAGAGTGTTTCCGTTATGTAGACGATCCTCCTAAACATGACTCTTTTTCAGCATCTCGATACGATCCAAGATCCTCGTTATAAACGAGGCAT
>JBJTUB010000290.1:0-14215 GCA_046080465.1 Vampirovibrionales bacterium
TTTAGTAGGAGTGGTTGCTTGTGTCGGCGGTAATGTAGGAGATGGTAACGAGGACACCGCTACCGACTGTGCTGTTTGCAACTGTGTGGCAGTAGGGGTGGTTGTGGTGGTAGTCGTAGTGGTAGCTGGGCTACTAGGGGCAGGCGTCTTGACCAAGGTATCTAAAACAGCGATTACTTGCTGAGCCGTAACAGGTTGCCCCCCTTGAGCGGTTAGGGTTTGATTGATGCTGGCGGTTAACGCCTTCAGTTGTTCTGGGCTCAAGCCTGCTACCGTTGTGGGTGTTGTTGTAGGGGTGGTCGGCGTGGTTGCCAGTGGTGTAGGGGTCGTCATGCGAGGCTGGGCGTACAGTTGTGAAGCTGTGGGGGGTAAGAACGTCATGGTTGAAAAACTATCCTTTAATTCTTTAATTCCTTTAATTTAGGTATCTCGCCGTGGTAAGTAGATAAACTTGTTTATAAGCATCAACGTCAATGGCTCGCACAAATGTGCGTCTTCCTGTGTTTATTTAAGTATGTTTTAGGTATACTGTTTTTTAGTTTTTTTCCATAGTACTTCTTTATAGAAACTTCTGTAAAGCTCAAAACCTTCCGTCATTGCGAGCGTAGCGTGGCAATCCCCCTTGTTACTACTGGCTGTGGAGATTGCTTCACATGCGTTCGCAATGACAAACACCCCTTTTACAGAGTCTTCCATAGTACCTTTCTATAGCTTAACAAGGCGTTGCACTCAGTGGCCTCTCTTTCACCCTCTTCTAACTCCAGTCTCTCAGCTTTATCCCTAGCCGCATCGCTGTTAACGGCACATAAGTTGCCCCCGCATGGGGTAGCCCCTAGCCAACTGCCCATCCCTAAACCGTTGTTGACGCTGGCTCCTGTGCAGGAGGTGTTTAGCTCTATTCAAGGCGAAGGCCCTTGGGTAGGGGTACGACAAGCCTTTGTTCGCTTTGCTCATTGTCATTTACAGTGTGCTTATTGCGATACCCCCATGACAACCCCCACGGGGCAAGCCGTTTGGGAGCCGATTCCAGGTAGCCATAGGTGGCATCCTATTGAAACTCAAGACGAGTACCACCGCCTAAGTGTGGCGGATGTCGTTAGCTTGGTATTGGCCTTAGAGCAACAGGCTCCACTGCATTCGGTGAGCCTTACAGGCGGGGAACCTCTACTACAAACGCCCTTTTTAACCCAGTTGTTGCCTGCCTTGCAAGGGCATGGGCTAGCCACCTACTTAGAAACTAGTGGGACGCAACCGCACTTTCTCGCTCAAGTAATGCCTTGGGTGACGTATGTTTCTATGGATTGTAAGTTGCCTAGTAGTGCGCAACAATCGCCCAAGTGGGAAGCCCATGCCCAGTTTTATAGCACGGCTCGCCAACACCTACCTATGGATTCTGTTTGGCTGAAGTGTGTGATTAACCCTAGCACGACTGTAGAAGAGCTAGCCCAGTTGTGCCAAGTAACCGAGAGTGAGCGTCCGTTGGTGTTGCTGCAACCCCAAAGTGCCATTCGCCCTAATGAGGCTGTTCAGCTTTCGGCACAACAGTTATTAACGTTAGAGGCTAGCTTGAGTCGCTTAGGCTACACCGTGCGAGTGATTCCGCAGTTGCACAAATACCTAGAACTTTCCTAAGGCTTTTTTTTTGGTGGGTTATCTATTATACCTAAAAAAAACACGTTACAAGGTAACAGTTTAAACAAGCTTTTTCTTGCACAAGTAACCCCTCTAGTCGTATACTAAACACATGATTGAGGATGTATTTTGACTATTGAGAACCATCCTGATTTTTTGTTAATCAGCTATTGTGGTGTATTGGGGTAGGGTTTTCCTAAACTACAGCCCCTCCACCACCGTGAGTGAAAGAGTGACACGCTATGATGATGATGGCACGCACCGTGACCGATATTTTGCAAGAAGCCAAGGATAAAGGCGTTGAAGGCGTTTCGCTTCAATTTGTTGATATTCATGGCCAACCCAAGCACATGGGGATTCATGTGCGTCAGCTGGAGAAAGCCTTAAACAACGAAGTGCTGTTGGATGGCTCGTCGATTGCGGGCTTCCGTAGTATTGAAACCTCGGATATGGCCTTCCACCCCGATTTTGATACCTTTACCGTACTACCCAGTGGCGAAGGCGAACGTGTGATTGCCAAGCTCAACTGCGATATCCACAACCCTGATGGCAGCCCGTTTGAGGGGTGTCCTCGTGGAAACTTGAAGCGGGTATTGAAAGAAGCCGAAGCCTTAGGCTACACCTTTAACGTGGGGCCAGAGCTGGAGTTTTTCCTCTTTAAGCGGGATGCCAACGGAACCCCTACCTTGGAAACCCACGACCAAGCTGGCTATTACGATTTAGCTCCCGATGATTACGGCGAGCAAGTGCGTGCCGATATCGTGAATTATTTGTTGAAGCTTGGTTTTCACATGGAAGCCGATCACCACGAAGTGGCTCGTGGCCAACACGAGATCGATTTCCGTTACAACCATGCTTTAACCCAAGCCGATAACGTCACCACGGTAAAAACCATCACCCGCCAAATTGCGTCGGAATATGGCCTACACGCCACCTTTATTCCTAAGCCTGTGTTTGGTATTAACGGTAGCGGTATGCACTGCAACATGAGTCTTTCTGATTTGCAGGGCAACAACTTGTTCTACGATGCCAATGCCCCCCACCAACTTAGCTCCAAAGCCTTAAGCTTTATCTCTGGTTTGTTAGATAACGTGCGTGGCTTTACCGCCGTTACCAACCCCTTGGTCAACAGCTACAAGCGTTTGGTACCTGGGTACGAGGCGCCTGTGTATGTGGCTTGGTCGACTTCCAACCGTTCAGCGTTGATTCGGGTACCTGCTAGCCGTGGCCAAGGAACTCGGGTAGAATTGCGTAGCCCCGACCCCGCCGCTAACCCCTACTTGGCCTTTGCCGTCATGTTACAAGCGGGCATTGAAGGTATTAAAGCGAATGCCACACCCGCCGATCCTACCCAGTTGAACATCTACAAACTGGATGCGGATCAACGTGTAGAGCATGGCATTGATAGTTTGCCAGGTTCTTTGTATGAAGCCTTGGAATGCTTTAAAACCAGCAAGGTGGCCAAAGCAGCCTTGGGCGAGCATATTTACGGCGAATTCCTTAAAGCCAAGCAACGGGAATGGGATGACTTCCGCACCTATGTTTCGGCTTGGGAACTAGACCGCTATATGGCCAAGATCTAATACCAATTAAAAGAGTTACTCTCGTATGACGCTTTCGTTGTCGCTACGATTCTCGATGAGTTTATGTACGTTTGTACACCACACTCATCTGCGAGTCTAAGCTCCTAGAAATCATTCACACGTTAGTGTCTCTTTGAAATGGTATAGCCATTTTCTGAAACATTGTTTCGTCATTACGAACGTATGTGAAGCAATCTCCTTAGCCCCTATCGCTCTTGTGCGGGGGGTTGCTACGCACAACGGCCCGCAATGATGGATAAATCACAAAGCGGAGAGTTAAAAACATCTCTCCGCTTTGTTTTGTAAAGAAAACAAAGCCTATTGTAACAACCTAGTGTAGCGGTCTTGTTTCATGCCGAAACTAACGATAAGCGTAAGCAATGGTAGTCGTTTATATAAAGGAATGTTTAACCCTATGCTAAAAAAACAACAAGGCTTTACCTTAACCGAAGGCGTGATTGCATTGGCCGTTGTGGGGCTTATTGCGGCCTTTACATTGCCCCAAATTATTAACTCGACCAATGAAGACGGGCAGATTGCTAAATGGAAAGTGGGCTATCAAGCTGTAGCAGATATTTTTGATCTGTATATGACTGAAGACCCCGATACACGTCCCACATTCCCTAACTATTTTTTTAGTAAAGTACGTGCTTTAAAAAAATGCCCCACAGGTGGTATAACGCAAGGCTGTCTTCCAGCGGGATATGCTTTCGGTAACCGTCCCGCCGTAATTCTAGAGCAAGGTGTGACCATTACGTTGAATGATCTCACCAATGGAGTGTTTGCCATTCAAGTAGATGGAAATGGGCAAGATGCACCTAATTTAGAAACAGAAGATATCCTGACCTTTATTACCAATACAGGTTCTGCTTCCTTTGCGAATACAGAAGGAGGAGTGGGTGCAACAGTGCTCCCAGGAGCGATCGATAGTCTTTATACTTTGAATAGTACAGGTACGGATAAGCAAAATGCCTACCTCCTTGTAGAGCAAGTGATGAAGGCTCGTTAGAGGCGTTGTACCTTGCACTTTGGTGCTAACTTCCACTACCAAAGCCGTGCTTAGCCGTTAAACTGTTGCTGAGCATCGGCAATACCGTGGCGATAGTAGGTGTCTACACACAGACACGCCCGCTCTAGTACCGTGGGCAGGGTAGCCAGAGCATCCGCCGTATACGGAGCCAGTACAAACTCCTCTAAGGCGACACCTTCAGGCTGGGGGCCTATGCCCACCCGTAAGCGTGGAAACTGCTGTTGTTGCTTGAGGCTAGCAATAATATGCTTCATGCCATTTTGCCCGCCCGCACTACCGTTAGCACGCATGCGTAACTTACCGTGGGGCAAATTAATTTCATCCACCACCACTAGTAAATCAGCTAAGGGTATCTCATACAGTTGCATCAGTGGAGCGACGGCCTCGCCACTACGATTCATGTAGGTGAGAGGCTTCACAAGCAGGGTATGATGCTCTGCCAAGGTGATAGAGGCCACTAGGCAGTTCAGTTTTTTATGCTTTACCCACTTGGCTTTATGTTTTGTGGCCAAGGCATCTACCACTAAAAAGCCAACGTTGTGGGGGGTATCCTCATACTGGCTACCAGGATTGCCTAAGCCCACCACTAACCGCTGTACGCCAAATGGCAACACACTCCCCAGTAAACTAGCAACAGACATCATCATCACCTAACTGTAGAAACCTCTGCAAAAGGGGGCGTTCGCCCTCGAAATGAAACATTGAACGTTATACCAACTCTCAATTTAAATAGTGTAAGAAATTGTTTCTTTTTTGGGGGGCAATGGAGGCGTTAGCCCCCATTAATAAACCTAGGGGGGAGCGTTGTAGAAAGGTTTTTCACAATGAGGATCTTGCGTAAGAATTGAGAATGTCCCTCCCCGCTGTGGGGGCGAACGCCCCGGCCTCTCTACGTTGCCCAAAGGGCAACTTAAGGCAATGGACTAACACCGTTTACAAACAACCTCTAGTTAACACTCTCAATAATTCTACTATATTCCACCCTACACCGCATACACATAGGCAGGTTGTTGAGCAACCACCTTGCGTAAGCTAAGAGCTTCACCAATCAGTTGTTCTACCCACGTTAGGGGAATCTGGTTGGGGCCATCGCTTAAGGCCTCGTGGGGTTTGGGGTGGGTTTCAAAAAACAGGCCATCCGCCCCAGCTACCACGGCACAACGTGCCAAGAGGGGGGCAAAGTCACGGTTTCCGCCTGATTTTCCATTCAGGCCCCCTGGTTGTTGCACACTGTGGGTGGCATCAAAAATCATGGGCAAGCCCAAGCTTTTTACAATCGGGAAGCTCCGCATATCTACCACTAAATTGTTATAGCCAAAGGTCGTGCCACGTTCGCAAATAAACACGTTATGGTTGCCTGTAGCCTTAATTTTATCGGCACAAAACTGAGTTTCAGCGGGCGAGAGGAACTGCCCCTTTTTTACGTTGATGGGTAAGCCTGTTTCCCCTGCGGCAACCAACAAATCGGTTTGTCGGCACAAAAAGGCGGGAATCTGAAGAAAATCCACAACTGTCGCCGCTTGGGCGGCTTGCTCTGGGGCGTGAATATCCGTCAAAAGCTTCACGCCGACTTCTTCTTTAATTCGTTTTAAAATATCCAACCCTTCTTGCACGCCGTAGCCACGGTAACTACTGTTAGAGGTTCGGTTGGCTTTATCGAAGCTGCTTTTAAAGTAGAACTCAATCTCATTACCAAAGTTGGCCACAATGGATTTTAGCGTTTTGGCGGTTTCTTGGTTCATGGCTCCGTGTTCGCCTTCTAAAATACAGGGGCCCACAATAATAATAAACGGAGAAGAGGAGGTTGTCATCATATAAGGTACTTTCTTAATTATTTAGATAGTGTTCGTCACGAGGTCAAGAATGGAGGAAATTCAAGGAAAAACAAACGGCTTTTAAGGCGTGTACACAGAAGTACATAACGAAAAAACGGATTGTTTTGACACAGAAATTACCCATTATGGGCCTTGTGACGACACTATTTAGAAGCCTGCCCAAAACAGCCATGCTCCTAAGAGCATGAGGCCTGCTTGGCTATAAACAAAGGTACGCACCACCCGTTGTTCGCTCCAGCCTAGGAGTTCAAAGTGATGATGAATTGGTGCCATTTTAAACAATCGTTTGCCTGTCAGTTTAAAGCTTCCTACTTGCAACACGACCGAGAACGCCTCCATAACGTACAGCATCCCGCAAAACAGATACCAGCTATCTAGGTTGCACACCAGCATGAGGGCCGCCAACGTTCCGCCCAAAGCCAAACTGCCACTATCGCCCATAAATATTTTAGCAGGGTGATGATTAAATACCAAAAAGGCAAGCAATCCACCCAGTACCATCAGGCAAAGCAACACCCCCGCTTGAGCCTGTTGAAAAATAGGCATCCCCCCTGAAACAAGCATCAAGGTTAAGCAATACAAAAAGCAACCCACAAAGCTAGCCACCAAACCGCCACCCGCTAGGCCATCCAAGCCATCGGTTAGGTTGACGGCATTACTAGAGGCCACCACCACAAAGGCCGTAAACACCACGTGCCACCAGCCAATATCTACCATCGTGCCAAATACATTCACGCTGGTATCGTGCAGCAGGGTTACTTGAGCCACCCCGAGAGCCACCCCGATGGCGGTTTGTACGGCTAGCTTGGCATAGCCCCCTAGGCCTTTGTTGTGCTTTTTAAAAATCTTGAGGGCATCATCCCACACGCCTAAGGCACCTAGGGCTAAGGTGACCAGTAGAGACCATAATAACGCAGGGGCTTGCAAGAGTTGCAACACGTCTGTGTGTTGCGTCAGGCTGGCAAGGCTCCATGCTAGCAACCATAGTATAGCAAGCACCAACAGCAGAAGCACTCCTCCACCGGTGGGAGTCCCTTGCTTTTTTTGATGAGTGGCGGGACCATCTTCACGAATGGTTTGCCCAAACGCCAAGCGTTGAAGCAAGGCAATAAACGGAGGAAAACACGCAAGGGTAATTAAAAACGTGGCAAGGCCAATCAGCGTAAGTAAAAGGGGCATGGTAGGTAAAACTTTGTAACGAGCTGCAAGAAAAACGACTATCTATAGTGTAGCGTAAGCATCGAGTTTATCAAGTAGTGTTTTAAAAGAAAGTTTGAAGGCTACAATGTTACGAGTTTGTAACATTGTAGTTGCTGGTTTTTACCCGTCACGAGTACGGATGGATGGTGAGGCGAGGTGTAAAATAGTTTTTCAAAAAAAGCTGAAGATGCTTTATTGAAAAGGGTTTTAGGCAGGTGGCAGGATGCATTGCAGAGCGTTTGCCAGTGTCGCTGGTGCTTAAACGCTGGGTTTACACCTACCTTAATTAGTGTACACCCAGTGTGGATATAGAAAAAAAGCTTGTCAAGACTCACAAAGGTTGATACAATTATTAATAACTAATCACCGATTGTTTTTATTTTTTTTTATTTACTTATGTATGCGTCATTATTTTATCGACACCACTAGAAGCCTACTAAAAAAGAGAAGTGCTAAAACACAGTAGTGTTGCTAGTGGCAGAGAGATCGAACACTACTTTATTAGGAGCCAGAGAAACAGAATGGCCTTGTCTCTTTTAAGTGCGGTTTATGCTGGTAAGTTTGCAGAACTTACTTGGACGGAACCTAAGTTTTTACAAGATTATCCCCCAGAACTTAGCGAGGGCTGGTTATCTGAAGAGGCTCGTAGCGTGGATGCTCATGCTCGGGCTTGGGTGAATACGCTTAAGCGTTATTGGCCAAGGTTAATACGAGGCCTAGTATTACTACTGCTACCCTTGGTAGTGGTAGGCATGTTGTTACTTTGTCTTTAGTATTGTTATTGATACAAGTATAGGTTTATACTTTAGAAATAGTGGGCGTAACAGACTGTTCTGTTTACGCCCTTTTCTTTAGCTTTTTTGGGTTGCTTTCTAACAATCCATCGCCATAGCCACAACAAAACCCGTTCCCTGCCCTTGTAGCTTTAGCATTTCGGGCTGAGATACCTCAAGCGTGAGTTCAAGGCCATCGTTCGCAGTTAACTCAGGAAGGGCTAAGGCTGGCTGGAGGTTCGGTAGCGTTAGATGCCACTGTGATTGGCTGTGGCTTTGCACCCAAACAGTCCATAGCCCTTGCTTAGGAAGCGGTACTGTAAGTTCACCTGTGTTTGTTGTCGTTTCGCTAACGCTTTGTAAGGCATCTAACCAGTAAATCCATGTCTCTTGATGCAAGGCCACACTCGGGCTAGGGGTCTCTGTTGACAGGTTGCCTGTAGGGCTGGCCACGCATTCTAGTCGGTTAGAGGAAGTTGTTTGACGGTCAGGCTGAATAAACGAGCGTTCTTCATAGCGGGGGGGAACGGTCTTGCTGAGGAGGCAACAGCCAAAGTTGGTAGAGTTCGCAAGGTGTGTTGGCATCAGGATTTATTTCACTATGCCGAATACCTGTGCCAGCCTCCATTACTTGAATATCACCCGCTTTGAGCAAGCGTCGATTACCTAGGGTATCTTCGTGTTGCAACATGCCACGACACACGAGGGTAACAATAGTCATGTTGCGATGCCCGTGCATTCCAAAACCTTGCAAAGGGGCGATGATGTCATGATTCAGAACCCGAAGCCGACCCGATTGCACCCATTCAGGCTGTTGGTAGTGACCAAAACTAAAACTATGATAACTTTGTAGCTACGATTGATGCCCTTCTCCACGTTGGTGGGCGGGCAAATAACGATAGCTGATGCGTGATACGGCCGATATTGCTGAAGCAACGTTAGCAAGTGCAGATGAATGAGAGTGCATAGAGATCAGAACCTTCTGTAGCGTTTTCTTAAGAGGTGACTAATTTATAACCCACATTTGGGACGGTGTGTAGATACACGGGTTGCTTGGGGTTGGCTTCCAGTTTTTGACGCAGCCCTCCAATATGCACCCGTAACATGCGTACGTCTTCATCGGCATCGTAGCCCCATACTTCACGCAATAGGGTACTTAGGCTAACAGGTTCGTTGGCATGTTGTAGCAGGCAGTACAAGATCTCAAACTCGGTAGGGGTTAGGCGTTGAATCCTCCCCTCGATGACGACCTCTAAACTACTGGTGAGTAACCGAAACACCCCACTGACAAGCGTTTCTTCTTTATCTGATTTTTTGCCACTGGTGCTAGCCACTGAATGCACTGAAGAGGAGGCGGCGGCCATAGGGCTAGGCAACCGCCCACTCCGCCGACACAAGGCCCGAATCCGCACCATCAGCTCTTGAAACTCAAAGGGTTTTACAATATAATCATCGGCCCCACTGTGGAAGCCCCGCACCTTATCTTCCAATAACCCTTTGGCGGTAATCAAAATCATGGGTACATCGGCACGGTGGGGCAGTTGACGCACCCGCTTGCAAACTTCAAAGCCATCCATTTTTGGCATCATCACATCCAGTATCACCACATCAATGGGGTGGCTGTGTACGGGCTGTTCTAGTAACTTATAGGCTTCTAAGCCATTTTTAGCTAGGTGGATATGAAAGCCCAGAAGCTCAAAATCCATGTGATACAGGCTTAATAAATCAGGATCATCATCGGCAATTAAAATATGCAACACGGCAGTAAATACTCCTTGTAAACAAGACACGCTCTAGTATACTATAAATATAGATACCTCTGCAAAGCCCATTCGGGCGAAGCCGTTCGGCTTGTGCGATGAGGGATGTTGGGCTGGTTGCGTAAACCCCTTTGAAAAAACGGGTCTATAGGGGCGAAGCCCCTATAGATACTGAAGGGGGGAGCCTTTGAGAGGTTTTTCACAATGAGGATCTTGCGTAAGAATTGAGATTGTCCCTCCTCGTTGTGGGGGCGAACGCCCCGGCCTCTCTACGTTGCCCAGAGGGCAACACAAAGCGACAAACGCAGGAATTCGCTATTTAAGATTTTAATTGGTATGATTTGGTCTTTGAAATGGCACATCGTTTTTGCTATACTGTAAACGCTTTCTATTGTACCGTGTGCTTGCTAAAAACTTGCTAAAAATTAAGTAAAGGATACCCCCATGTTTCACCTAGGCCACCTAAAACAAGCCGACCCCGAGATTTACGCCCTTACCTTGGATGAACTACAACGCCAACAAGAGGGGCTGGAAATGATTGCCTCTGAAAACTTTACCAGTTACGCTATTATGGAGGCGGCTGGCACTATTTTAACCAATAAATACGCCGAAGGTACCCCCTACAAACGCTACTACGGTGGCTGCGAAAAAGTAGATGGTATTGAAGCCATTGCCATTGAACGTGCGAAGCAACTGTTTGGGGCGTATCATGCCAACGTACAGCCCCACGCAGGAGCCCAAGCCAACATGGCTGCCTTTTTAGCTGCTGGCCTAAAGGCGGGCGACACCGTGATGGGGATGGATTTAAGCAATGGGGGGCATTTGACACACGGTAGCCCTGCCAACTTCTCTGGGCAGTATTACAACATTGTCTCCTACGGGGTAGATGCCGTGACAGGGCGGCTTGATTATGAGGCCATGGAGGCCTTGGCCGTGCAACATCAACCTAAACTAATTATTGTAGGAGCCTCGGCGTATCCACGTGTTATCGATTTTGCTCGTTTTCGTGCCATTGCCGATAAGGTAGGAGCCATTCTGCTGGCAGATATTGCACACATTGCAGGCTTGGTGGTGGGGGGCGTGCATCCTTCGCCGTTTCCGCATTGTCATTTGGTTACAACCACAACGCATAAATCGTTGCGTGGGCCACGCTCTGGCTTGCTCATGTGTAGCGATGAAACCTTTGCCAAGGCCATTGATAAAGCCGTTTTTCCTGGGTTGCAAGGGGGGCCGTTGATGCACATTATTACTGCTAAGGCGGTGTGTTTTAAAGAGGCTCTTAGCCCCGAGTTTAAAGCTTATGCACAGGCCATTGTCGACAATGCTCAGGCCTTGGCGACTGGGCTTATGAAGCGTGGTATTAAGCTGACGAGCAACGGCACTGAAAATCACATGATGGTGGTGGATTTAACCCCGCAGGATTTAAGCGGTAAAGAGATGCAACACCGTTTAGATGAGATAGGTATTACCACGAACAAAAACACCGTGCCGAATGATCCTCGTAGCCCCTTTGTCACTAGCGGGGTACGCTTGGGTACCCCTGCCTTAACCACGCGGGGCTTTACCCCTGAGGCCATGCACACCTTGGCAGAGATTATTGCAGATTGCATTTTAATGCCTGAAGGCTGTACACTGGCCAACTTACACGACCGAGTGAAGGCACTGGGGCATCAATTTCCGTTGTATCCAGAGCTGGCCGAGACGTATCGCCCAACCCCTGTAGCGTAGAGGTCGTTAACTACATTTGGCCTTATGACACTGCGGATATTTACGGATGTAGTGCAGTACAATAGGAAGGTTGGTTTTTGTAGCCACATTCACAATAATGGAGCTGAAATTACTGGTAAAGCGGTTGCTAGGTTCATACACACCCACAGTATGGCCAACAAACCCTGCAAACACATCTTGAATGCGTAATACATATAAACGTTCTGAATTGATTCCCGAAGATCCGATGGCACTAATGGCATTGCTGGAAGCAATTAAGTTGGCGGGTATGACGTTATCAATACGGCCACGTGTACGCACTTTTATGTGATTAATAGGGTCTAGGGTACCAGCATTGGGTACGCTATAGCCTATTTCCAGTGTGTAGGGTACATTCTCGCTTGCGGGTAAGACAATACTGGGTGCTGCATCAGCTGGATTAATGTAATCGTCTAAACGGTTAGAGGTGTAGCTAATACCATACTGCTTTAACGGAAACCAATCTTCGGCACTGTTGGCAGCCAGTAAGGTGTTCCAAGCCGTGGCATTGCTTAAGTAATGGGTGTACAAGTCAGGTAAGGCTCCAATGCCTCTAAAACCCACGGTTCCATTCAAACGGCTTTCTAAATTCGTAACGTACCCAGCCAACATGGGCGTTTCTACACTGCTAAACTGTACCGCATTCGTACTATTGGTGGCGGTGGCTCCTAGCGGAGCGATAAAGGCTCCTGGCACTTGCGTATCATCGACTGTGGTGTTGTAGTTTCTTGCAAAGCCAGCGGTGCCGTTTTGGGTGTAGTTGCTCATGACGGCCGTCTGAGTGTTTGCTGTGGCTGCTTCGTCCCGAGAATCAAATACACGCGAATACCATGCCCCGGGGTTCGTGGCTCCTAACCCTGTGCAAGTAATACCATTGGCGAGTGTCACTGGCCGATTCCAGCCCAAGGCGAAGCACTGATCCATTAAATCAATACTACGGTGCAACCGTTTATAAATGGCAGGTGCCCCACCAGTGGGTGGGCGTTTATACACATTAAGATACACTTCCTTAATATCAGGCGTATCAGATTTGCTAAATACCTTCCGCCAATAAAACAATTCACTTGCTTTATTGGTAGCGGCATTGTTTGCGTTCTGCCCTAAACCATCGCTGTTTTTAATGCGTAACGATTGTAAATCAATTAAATTACCTGTGCTAGGAACATCCACGGTAGTATTATTAGGGCCTACCCCTCCCACAACGGGGCTATACGGATCGACTTCATCTAATAAATGCTTAATATGGGCTGCCTCTAATTGCAAATCGGCGCTTAACGCATTCGTTTTAATAATGGCTGCGGACCCTAGCAAAATAGAGCTGTAGGCAATGGTAAAAAACAAGAGGCTTAAAACCACTTCTAACAAGTTAAACCCAGAGAGAGCCGTATGAGGTTGTGTAGAGCATGTTCCCTGTTTAACGAGGCAAGAACATTGGTTGGAATCAATTGTAGGCATAAATCAACGGGTCTCCAAAGGTAGAGTCATGGCTATAAACGTTGAGAAACAACGGCTGTTATAAACCACGGAAGGTATCGTAAAAACTTCTAGGTACGGCGGTTCCTGGTGATTCAGAGACCACCCAAAACTGGTACCATGTTTGCAGTTCGCCAGTGTCTTCAACATAACGAATGGGAACAATATCCGTATCATTTAAACTGGTAGGCTGTGTTTTTTTATCAAAGTCAATCAGCATAAACTCATGATAATTATTGAATGTATCTCTGGAAAGATCAAACGGGGTCGCATCTAACCGATTTTTAAAGTTAGCGTGTAGTAGCTCTGGCCGTAGCCACAAACGTACCCCCATGGGGTAATCTAAATAGGGGGTGGCCACACCGCTAACAGTCACGGTGCCGTAGCTGGCTTTTTCTTCATTGTTCATTAAATATGCATTTAAACCATGTAGCCCTGTATGGGTGGATCGGGTTTCGGCACACGGAGCCACGGGGTTGTAACGTTCCAAGGGAGATACATAACCCACATTACACAACAACGGATCTCTGACAGGGGGAAGCCCCGTACGAGCTTCGTGGATACGATAGGTGGCTTGCACATGTTCTAAAAAATCGGCACAGCGTCTACTCCAAGCCTCAACGGGTACACTAGGCTTTACTAAACGCAGGGAAAGTACGGTTAAAATACCCACGAAGCCTAAGGTAATTAAAACCTCAATCAGCGTGAATCCCCATCGGCAAGTATATGTTTGAAGGAAGCGAGTACTCATAGAAGCGAGACTTTCTGTTGGCGACAACAAGGAGCTAACGATGTTGTTCAACGATACTATCTAAACGATTTTTAAGAAATGTAGAACCTATCTATTTAACTTAAAGAAGAGTTCGTTCAATAGAGAGAGAAGCTGAAGGCTGAGGCGGGGTGAAC
The DNA here is from genome assembly GCA_046080465.1 of Vampirovibrionales bacterium. Classification (GTDB taxonomy): domain Bacteria; phylum Cyanobacteriota; class Vampirovibrionia; order Vampirovibrionales; family JAJTHC01; genus JBJTUB01. The sequence goes on from JBJTUB010000290.1 coordinate 13,939, forward strand.
ACTAGTTTTGTAACAAACTGTTACATGGATGACATCGTCTTGCTTGTTTTCTAACCGCTTTTTAATCGAGACACGTATAGTTAAATCCTTATTTTTTCGTACACTTTTAAAGTACCAGCTCGCCGATTACTTCCCAAATGGGGGTAACGGAGGCATTAGCCCCCGTTAGTAAACTTAGGGGGGAGCCTTTGAGAGGTTTTTCACAATGAGGATCTTGCGTAAGAATAGAGATTGTCCCTCCTCACTGTGGGGGCGAACGCCCCGGCCTCTCAAAGTC
>JBJTUB010000291.1:0-1357 GCA_046080465.1 Vampirovibrionales bacterium
TCAACTAAGCTCGCTTGCTTTGAAAACAGGAGGGCTTTTTCTCGGAGATCTAAACTGTAAGCCATGGTAGTTGTTCCTTTCAATAAAACAGTCACTCTGTATAGTCTACCACGATTCAAAAATATTTCAAAATACTATATGGCATACTTATTTTTATGATGATCTCGACTCGCTCTTCCCCCTTTAAACAACTGCTACAATCTTCTCACGCTCAACTGCTGGGGCAACGCTTAAAACGTCAACTGCCCCTGTGGCTCGGGGGTGGATTGGCCGTTGCTCTACTGCTTTGGTGGCGACCGTGGATAGGCTCCCCCCCATTGTTCAGCCCCACACTGACCCCCGATACCACGGCCTTGCTGTTGTTACATTCTTCACGGGTGATGCAACTGATGCAGGAGCAACGCCACGGCGATGTGTGCGATGTGTGGTTTAAGCCCAGCCTACGGAAACAACCCGCTACCGAGGCATTGAAGTTTCGGCATTTGTTTTTGCAATCGGCCTACTGTGCTGATCAATACCTAGGGAGCATTCAACAGGTAAAACGCAACGCCATACGGCTGACCCGTGAGAGCCAGCCGTATGAGCATTTTAAAGTGGTGATTCCTGTAGAACGTAGCAAGGGCAACAGCACCGAAGTGCTAGAATATGTGATTGATGGGTTTAACTTCCATCTTTCAGGCTACTACTGGCTAGGGGAATCCCCGTTTTTTTACGATTGCCTGAAGCAAACCGAAGGCTAGGGAGAGGTTAAAAAGCAACCTGTGTGGCATCTAAATCGCCACGAGATAACACCGAAACGCCAGGGTCGGTAGCGGTTCTCGGGCCGTTGCCTGCCACGGTTTCTATACGACTAAAAGCAAAGCCCCGGTTGTCTGGCCCCACCCACGGCATACCATCACCCGTAAACTTTTGGAAGTTTTGCTGCATGACTTCACCCGCTAAACGAAACCTACCAATTTCTGTAGCGTAGTTTTGCCAAGCTGGCAATATCTGCTGCCGTACAGATTGAGCATACTGAGCGTACTGCCCGCCAAATTGCTGATAATAATTAGCCACGGCAGTCCATTGCTGGATGGCTTGACTAGCCTGTTGCTCTTGACCACGCAACTGTTGTACGCCTGTACCCAGTTCTGCTAGGTTGACCCGCCCATCAGGAGCGGATTGACGTGGGGGAATGTTAGGCCGAGTAATTTGGTTTCCATCCACAAAACGAGCCATGCCTTGAAAATAGCCTGTGGGTATAGTATTTTGAAATATTTTTGAATCGTGGTAGACTATACAGAGTGACTGTTTTATTGAAAGGAACAACTACCATGGCTTACAGTTTAGATCTCCGAGAAAAAGCCCTCCTGTTTTC
>JBJTUB010000292.1:0-2285 GCA_046080465.1 Vampirovibrionales bacterium
TTGAATCTCGGCTCGAATGGCAGGGGTGGTCCGTGCCTTGGCGTGTAGTTTAATGTGCATGGTGCCCTCGTTCTGAAAGATAGTGAAGTCCTAATACTATTACCATGAACATCTTTGCAATCATGCGAAACAATACAATAAAGCACCGAACGCTAGTCGCGTAGAACAGCGAGTAGGTATTGCGTTTCGGTGATTGTTCACCGTAGGGGCGGGTTTCTAACCCGCCCGTGTGCTATAGCCAAGCTCGTCCTTACGAGCCAAGCGTAGCCCCCCCCCGCAAGGAGGGGAAGGTACGCTGCTTGCGTTAAACTATAAAAAACTGGGGGGGGGGGGAGCGTTGTAGAGAGGTTTTTCACAATGAGGATCTTGCATATAATTTTTTAAAAAGCAACAAAAATAACAAAGAAACGTCGTGCATGTTGATGCTATACTAAACTAGAGAAGCGTTTAAATAAGAGGTAGCACCTTGTTCCTTCTCCCTTAGGGAGAGGGGGTAAAGCCCCGTTTCAAAAGTTTTTATAGTCGCTAGGCGTAATCCAACATCATAGTTATAGTTTTTTAAAAAGTTTTTTAGGCATAGGCTAGACTAGGAGCCTAGACCCGTTTGTGAAGGAGTGTAGACAGAACTACATGACTGAACAAACGGGGCGTAGCGACAACGTATAGACATGCAAAAGAAATTTTTTAAGAAACTATACCTTTAGAAAGATAAACGACATGACACACACTCACTGCAATGAATCAAAAACCGCCGAACCCCTGTGGCAGTTGCGTTCTGTGCGGGGAGCGACCTCCATCGAGGCCGATACACCCGAAGCCATTCGTGAGGCAACCCAAACCCTGCTTCATGCCTTAGTCAACGACAATCACATTACCCCCGATGCCGTGTGTGCCGTGTTTTTCACGCTGACGGAGGATATTCACGCCCTCGCCCCTGCTAGGGTTGCTCGTGAGTGCCTCCCTTGGCACGATGTCGCCTTGTTTATGGCTCAAGAACCCCACATCGATGGCTTACCTCATCAGTTGATTCGGGTGCTTATTCAGTTTGAAACCCCGCTTGCCCGCCATGAATTGACCCATTGCTACCATGGCCGAGCCACCGTGCTTCGCCCAGACCGTATCGACGCTGTGGAGACAACCACCCATGAAGCCTAACCCACCAACCCCTCCCGTCGCTAGCAGCCCCCCTCTGATTGCCGTGCGAAACGTGACCAAACGCTACACCCCTCAAGGCCCTGATGTGCTTAAAGGGATTAGTTTTGACGTTTCCGCCAACGAGGTATTGGCCATTATTGGTACCAGTGGCTGTGGTAAAAGTACCTTGCTCAAGGTGATTGCAGGGCTAGAAACCCCCACCACGGGCGAGGTAGAACTGCACGATGATCACTTTACCTTGGTGTTTCAGTATTCGGCCTTGTTCGATTCTCTCACGGTGTTTGAGAATGTGGCCTTCAGCCTGATGGAAGCACCCGATGACAGCACACGCCCCTTTCAAGCCCTGCCCCAAGCCCAGATTGAAGCCTTGGTTCAAGAAAAACTGGCCTTGCTAGGCCTGCAAGGAAGCGAGCATAAATACCCCAACGAACTTAGTGGCGGAATGCAGAAACGAGTAAGCTTTGCCCGTGCCATTATGAGCAATCCACGTATTGTGTTGTACGATGAACCAACCTCGGGCTTGGATCCTGTGGCTAGCAACGTGCTAGAAGATTACATCAACACTTTAAGCCAAGAGCTAAAGGCGGCCAGCATTGTGGTCACCCACACCATGTCTACCATTTGCCGTACCGCCGATAGGGTCATTATGTTGCACGAAGGTCACATTCATTGGCAAGGCACCCCGCAAGAGATGCTCGTGAGTCAGGATCCCATTGTGCATCGTTTTACCCAAGCCGCCCTTGATACCACCAAAGGAAGCTAATTGTTGCTAGGAGGCTACTGAGACTGACTCGATTGAAAGCATTTTATCTTCTCTGTTTTCGAGGAACTTGGAAGTGCTTTGCGAGCTTCACAAGCTTCACGGTACCACTGTTTCACAACCTCTCCAAAAGTAGTCCACGTTTGTCCTAGTGATTTACCTGTAAAGCACCCTGGTTGTAAGGAAGCAAATACATCTGAAGGATACAAGCCTTGCCTCAGCTGAATCGCAGATGTATAGTATTTTAAAATATTTTTGAATCGTGGTAGACTATACAGAGTGACTGTTTTATTGAAAGGAACAACTACCATGGCTTACAGTTTAGATCTCCGAGAAAAAGCCCTCCTGTTTTCAAAGCAAGCGAGCTTAG
>JBJTUB010000293.1:0-5679 GCA_046080465.1 Vampirovibrionales bacterium
CCTTAAGCTGTTGTTGTGGGCGTGGCACACCACAGATACACTCCCCCCCCAGCCTGATAAGCGTCAGATAGCCGAGCTTCAACAAGCCCGCATTGAAGAAGAGGCTCGTTTGCTGTATGTGGGTATCACACGAGCCAAGCAGGGGCTGTTTTGCAGTAGTCACGCCTACGAGGGCGATACCCCCGCCAAACAGGGGCGTGCCACCCAGCCCACCCACTGGGCGAAGGTGATAGACTATGTGGCTCAATCGTTAGCGTCGGCGATGAACGCTACTTGCTAGCTAGTAGCTCTTTTGCTTTTTGGAACCAGTTTTTCTCTGCGTCAAACGAAGGGTCAATGATAAACAAGCCTTTGGGGTTCAAAATAGTATTGCGTAAGTTATCGTCGTCAAGATCCCAAAGGCCAATCCCTAATGTTTGTTGAACACGTGTTTTTAGCTGTTCCAACTTACCTAGAGCCGATTGCTCGGAAGTTTGAATGATTTTTTGACAGTTGGTACCAACATATTCCATAACAAACCCAATGTAGCTCTTGTTGTTATCGTTCGGGTTTAAGGTGTGGGTGAGCAAATATTGTTGGCTGAACTGATGATGTAGTTGCTTCTTAAAGGCATCCAGTTTTACCAAAATACCGTCTTTGTCTGTATCGCTGAACAGTTTGGGGTACCGCTCGGTGTAATGTGCTATCACCGCCTCGGGGGTGGCTTCGCCGTAGCGTTTAACAAGTTGTTGGGTTTCTTGGGCAGTCAGTGATTTTTTTTGTAGCAGTTTTTTTGTAGAAACTAGCACCTGATAGAGCGTTGTTAGCTTATCAATTTCTGCGGGTTTTAGACTTTTTACCATACCGATGGTTTTAGGAAACTGTATGTTGAGTGAATCCTCATCCACCTTGAGTTTGCCATGTCTTATTAGCCAAGCTAAAGTGTTTTGAATGTAATGGTCACGTGCTTTTCTTATGTTGCCGATATCAGAGTTTTTAAAGCATTTCAAGGTTTTTACAAAATACGGCTCACCCTGAGAGCTTGTTATTCTAAATAGCTCGTGATGATTTTGCCCTGATCGTCCGTTTCCCTGTTTCATTCTTTCGGTAGGGAGGCTCGTTTGTAAAGTTTCAAAAGCTTTACGTTTATCTACCACTGGCCAAACATCACCTAAACGCATACGTTACACCACTTTAGCTTTCTATCATTCTTGATAGGGGTATAAACAATGGAACATCCAAAACAGTGCGGTGTGAACTAGGGGCTGTTGGCAAAAAAGGCGTGGATGGCCTCTAAACTATCCGTCACAGGGGCGGTGGGTAAGCTAGCCAACACCGTTTTACCATAGCCTTTGCTCCGCAAGCGAGTATCTAACAAGGCCACCACGCCCCGATCTTCCTTACGGCGAAGCAGACGCCCCACACCCTGCTTGAGCCGTAACACGGCTTGGGGCAAGGCATAGCCCCCAAACCAATCCGCCCCTTGAGCCTTCATGCCATCCACCGTGGCCTGATGAACGGGTTCATCGGGGGCGGTAAAGGGTAGACGGTCAATCACCACCAAACTCAACGCCTCGCCAGGAATGTCGATGCCTTCCCAAAAGGTGGCCGTCCCTAAAAGGACACTGTTGGGCGTTTGCTGAAACCATTCAATTAGACGATGCCGTGGCCATTCGCCCTGCATTCGCATGGGGAAGAACACCCGTGGCAACAGGGCATCCATGGCTCGGTGCATGGCCTTGTAGCTGGTAAACAGTAAAAAGGCACGCCCCTCGCTGGCCTCGAGTAGTTGGGTCACGGTATCGATAAAGGCCGGCCAGTAGGCGGGGTCCTCAGGGAGTTCGGGCAGGGTTTTGGGGGTAGGGATGTAGTAACGGCACTGGGTGGCGGTATCAAAGGTGCTGGGTAGTACGAGTTCGGCACAGGGGCGAACCATGGCCACGGGTTCACTGTTGGCGTGGCTTTCGGCAATGGGTATCACAGAAACCGCCGTGGCAGAGGCTGGCTCCCACAAGCCTAACTGTTCCCGTGCAAAGGCCAAACGGTGCTGAATAGCCAACGTGGCGGAGGTTAACACCGCTTGGCGTTGATGCCAAATGCCCGCCTGTAAATAGTGCTTTACATTCAAGGGGGTGGAATGCAAGCGGTACACCAAGCGTTGCTTATCGACTTCTGCCCAATGGACACGTTCGTGCAGGTGGTGGTGGCTGGCAAACAACCCCCACGCATCGACGAGATCTTTCAGTTGCTCCGACAGTTTTTCTTGTTGAGCCAGATATTTTTTTTGGCTGGTGTCATCCGTTACCCCAGGTAGCGTCTCGATACTCAAGGCTTGTAGCCACTGCTGTACCTCGTAGAGGGAATCTTGCATATCACGGGCAAACACGGCCAAGTTGGGGTCGTTGGTTAGGCGAACCACGCCACGGCCGTTGGCCTGCTTCAATAACCATTCTAGCAAATTGGCCTCAACCTCTTTTAAATGCCACAACAAACTATCAGGCAGGGGAAGCAGACGCTTGTTAATTCGCCCTAACAGTTGGCTGGTGCGGTAATGCCCAATGTGGCTACTAAAGGCTTGCTGAGCAAAGCCTACCAAACTGTGGGCTTCATCAAACACCACTAAACTGTGGGGGGGTAGCAGGCCGCCACCTGTCACCACATCTTGGCAGTACAGGGCGTGATTCACCACCAACACATCGGCCTGTTCTAAATCTTCTCGTGCCAAGCGGTAGGGGTTTTGATCAAAAAACCGACACCGCCACCCCAAACATTCATCGCTATCGCTTTGCACTTCCTTCCACATTTCAGTAGGTAGAGGGAAATCGAGCGTGGCCTTGTCGCCGCTCCACCCGTTGTAAAGTTCGGCTTTTAGTTGCCCCAGTTGCAGGCGTAGCCCTTGCGTGGTTTTATCTTCACGGGGCTTGGGGTCGCCAAGGGTGGTTTCCAGTTCATCCAGCTTATGGATGCACAGATAATTGCTCCGCCCTTTGACTAGCCGAGCCGTAAGAGCATCGGCCTTGCCGTAGAGTAGTTCGCTTAACTGGGGAATATCCTTGTTTAAGAGTTGTTCTTGCAGGGCAATGCTCCCTGTGGAAACCACTATCGGGCGGGGGGTGTTTGGGTCGGCGAGCAAGGGTAGCAGGTAGGCAAAGGATTTGCCAGACCCCGTACCCGCTTCCACCATCAGGTGATGCCCTTGGCTAAGGGCTTGCTGTACGCTTCGCATCATGCGTTCTTGCAAGGGGCGAGGTTCGTAGTAGGGCAGGTTGGCCAAGGTTTGGCTAAACGAGGGGGCGGGCGGTGGAGTCGACTCCGTATCGAGCGATGAAGGGTGTTTGGGCATGGGGCATAAAGTATCTAAAAGGGTGAGGATAAAGCACTTCCTACTGTTGCATCATGGGAGGGCTTTCAGGTTTAAATGAATTGAGCTTTGCTATATTTTGCAAAATAATAATGTAAACTTCGTTCTGCAATGTGGTAACAGATATCGACCATTTCATCGACTGTCCACAAGGCTTCTCTAAAGAAAAAAGAACCTCGGCGAAACCGCCCGTCACTTTCTTCAAAGAGGTACACCGTGTTAAGTTTACCAAATTCAGCAATCGTAGAGACTCGATCTAAAATTGAACTATCCGATGCAAAATCGCAACCATCGCCAAAACACACAAAGGGGAAAATAGATTCGGTTGCTAAAAAAGCCTTCAGACCAATCACGTTTTTACCCAAACGTTCGATAGCATTCCCTTTGGCCTGTTTGGTTTTACCCTCTTGTTTTCTTAAGTCGTTCGTGCCTTGGTTTTTCTTTTCAGAAATCAATAAGGGATAGCGTTGCTTGTGTTTATCAACCAAAAAAAGGATGACACCATCGGGCTTCATTGAAGAGGTTTCAAAATGATACGTAAAGTCAGACTCTGTAAAATGATGTTTTAACCAATCGGTCACTTCTTTTAAAAACACCTTGGCCTCTAACTGTAAGTGAAGTGTTGGAGACTCTTTTTGTAATGTTTGCATCACCGAAAATACTGCTTGCTGGAGCAGTTTTTCTTGTTTTTTAGAGATCGTGTTAATCACAGTGCCTTCCCGTTGTAGGCGTAGTCCTTTTTTATCCGACATAGGCTTTCTCCGTTTTTTTAAGAATAAATAAGAACTCCGTCACGGTTGAGGAGCGTTCTCGCAAGTTCCGACTCCCTCGAAAGGTGTTGTAATCTATTTCTTTAATCTCTACAGAACCTAATGTCTTTAGAAAGGTCAAAAAGGCTTCTTTAGAAATAAATCCTTCTGAATTGTAAGAAATAACAACGTAGCGAGCCTTTAGTTTTTGAACCACTTCAAATAAGGTTGCTTGGGCTTCGGCAGCTTTATTAAACGGCGAACGATTCCAATCATCAGGGATGCCCGATACTTTACTGATATTTTGTGGTTGTTTATTAGTTGCAATGGCGTTGAGCATAAAGTAGTTAGAACCGTAAGGATGCTGGTTGTACGGCGGATCTAAATACGCAATATCTACAGCGGGCAAGGTTTGCACAAGGGCAAGTGCATCTTGTTGAAACACCTCAAACGAGGCGGGGCTATCCACCAAACACGGTAACTCCAAGGTGATTTTACCTTTAATACGTTTTAAAGCGTGTTGCCCTTCGCCCCCAAATTGTCCGATACCTGCTTTGTTTTTATAAAAGCCTTTAAAAATGCCAGCGGTATTGACATGAACAGATGCCTTACTTAGTAAGGGGGCAAGCAACAATTCTTTATATAATGTTGGTAACTGGTGCAATACGACTCGGCTTGCATCTAAAAACAAGGCATTTTCAACTGTGTAAAAGCATCGATCGTCTTTTTGAATCGCTTGCTCATTTTTAGGGGCATAGTGTGTACGTATCCACCGTTCCTCAAGAAGCAACCCTGTTTCAAGCAGGGCATCTATGTGTTGCAAAGAAGACTCCAACATGTGAGTGGCTTCGAGCCAATTAATATCGGCTTTGTTCTTTAAAAAACATCGGTTAATGAGGCAAGAATAGGATTCTAAATCATTTGCATACACATGGTTTGTTTTAAGTTTTAGTAATCGAGAGACACACCCTGATCCTGAAAATAAATCTAAACTACTAACATGGGGCTTGTTTAAGTTTTTGATGAGTTCATCCAGTACCACCGCAATATGCGGTAATAATAAACGTTTATTGCCGATATAGGTAATCAGTTGAGTGCTTAAAAACAGATCCTCTTGCTGGGACATCGTAGACGATGCCTGAAGCGTAGGCGTTTCAAACAGGGTTAACTGTGTGGGTTGAATTATTTTTTGAATGTTAGGTATCAATTGAAGAGACTCCGTACTGTTGCATCTTATGGGTTGGCTTTGATGTGTATGAGTGTATCACAAACAGAGGCTGAGACTCAATTGAATAAAGAAGCTGTTGAAACATTAAAAAAGTATTAATTTTTTAATTATGCACAAAACAAACAAAAAACAATAGGGGAATCAACTATTTGTATCAATTTTTGTTTGTTGTACACTGACAATCAAAAGAAATCGCTCAAGCTAATACTATACTCCTGAGCACCTTTACTAGATTCGTTATTTATCGATAGGTTTCCGTACAAGTTTATACTGTTTATACCGTTGTTACATCACCCGTTGTGGGGTGACGGTGTTGTCAAGCGTACCGTTGCAAAACGAGGCTCTTGGTTCGCCTGTCTCAC
>JBJTUB010000294.1:0-2669 GCA_046080465.1 Vampirovibrionales bacterium
ATATAAGTTAACAGTAGGGGCTTGAATAAACTCACAAAAATAGCGAACCCCTCTCGCTAAAATATCACGGATACTTTCATTGTGTGTCTTTTCTTGCTTGGAGGTTGATACCTTGGCACGAAAAGCAAACCCTTGAGGGGCTAACTCTTCATCTAAACTAGGTAGAAAATACCATTCTTCGGGCAAGCCCAAATGACTTACAAGATCTTGGAGCTTGGCTTCTGTCGGCTGAATAATCCCATTGATGTATTTAGTAATCGTCATAGGTGTGACGCCTAGCTTAGATGCCAAGTCTGCTTTTTTGATGTTGGCAAGTGCTAGTGCAGCTTGTAATTGTAAAGGGTTGAAGGTCTGTTTCATAATTAAGCCAGTTTCAGTTTAATATCTAAGTCATCCAAAGTCGGTTTGAGAGAAATGTCTATTTCATTTACCAACACCGTACTTTCAACAAGTGTACATACTGATGAAACAGTAAGCATTTGCTTTTTTCCATTATTGTCCCAAGCCCAAAAAGTAGGCTCTCTATTAGGCTCAGTATGAACACATATTAGCATTGAATGAGGATTGTCAATCGGCTCAGAAGGAAACAATAGTAGTTGTTCTGGCTGTAAATTGTTTTTGCATGCCTGAAGGTAATAAGGTGTTTGTCGTGCATTTTTTCGTAGTAAAATAAAATAAACATTTGGCATCGATTCGTGTGAAAGTAATCGTCGTACATCACAATCTTTGGCTTTGGAATGATATGGATCATGCTGCATTGACCACCCTGGCAGAGTGGCTAGTTCTTCAAAAGCCTGTCTCATGTAACATCTAAACATGGTACCTTGATCCATGCTGTTTCCATATGAAAAAACGACTTCATAGTTACCAATGTTACAATCTTTATCGTAGCGAATGCTTGCTTCTCTGATAGCGTTGAACAGTTCCTGTGTTGTATTCGATTTCATACAGTGAACCTCCTTTTTTTAATGAGTTTACTATAACACTATTAACCCTTAAAGGTCAAGTTATTTTTTATTTTATACCCTATTGAGTAATTTTACAATAAAAAATAAACTAAACTAGACTATTTCACTAAACCCGTTTTGAATATGGGAGTTCTCGATAATAAAAAACAAGAGCCCCAGTTTTTTTATAGTTTAACGCAAGGAGGGGAGGATATGCTGCTTGCGATGGAATTGCCATGTTTCGCTCACAAGGACGAGCGTGGCTATAGCACACGGGCGGGTTAGAAACCTGCTCCTACGGTGAACAATCACAGGAACGCAATACCTGCTTGCCGTTTGACGCAACCAACGTTCAGTGCTTCACTGCATGCCCGAATGGGCCATCTACACCAAAAGATGTAGATACAAGCTCGATACCCTAATCTTTGTGGTAATCGTTTTGCCAACTTGTTTAAGATACGGTACAATGACACTATTCCTAGTTATCTCTTCTGGTTTTGAGTCTGCGTTTTTGCCTTGGTATCGACAACTCGCTTAACTATCTTTTAGGTAATCCGCTTCATCCTTGAACCTCTGTAAGGAGCCTCCGCATGATGACCCACGTACTCTCGTTTCTTTGCACCTTGTTACTCTCCATCAGTTTGGTATTGCCTAGCGTTGCTGCAGAGATGGACACCCAAACCCTGCTTACCAACGGCATGGAACTGTACAAATCGGGCAACTTGGCTCGGGCCAGCCAACTGTTTGAGCAAGCCACCGTGCAATCGCCCGATAACATACTCGCTTGGTACAACCTCGGGGCGATTGAGTTTGAACTCAAGCATTATGAAAAGGCTCGTAACTCGTTTCAAAAAGCCGTGTGGCGAAACCCCTCTGATACCGATGCCCGCATTTCCTTAGCCCTATCTCAAGAAGCCTTAGGCATGAACGCCGAGGCCATTAACAATCTTAACCGAATTCCTGCGGGTACGCCACGCTTTAACGAAGCCCAGCAAAAGCTGGCCGTGCTTCAACGAGATATGGCTAAAATTAACACCACCGTCGCCACTAACAAAACCAGCCCTCAGCGGATTGCAACGCAGCCTAGCGTTCCTGCTGTGGCGGCCGTTGCCACCACGGCGAACACCGCCGCCACCAATGCCCAGCGTCAAGTCGTGCTTACGACGGCTCTTTCAGGGCCTACGGGTATTGCCATGGGTGCTAGCGGTGAAATCTATATTGCCAACTACTCTAAAAATAGCATTGTCATGCTAGATAGCAAGGGTAAAACCACCAACGTGGCCGTGGGTAACGAACTGTTAGGCCCCATTGGCTTGGTGCGTGATGCGCGTAATGGCAACCTGTATGTGGCCAACTACCTTAAAGGCAACATCATCCGTGTGAAGCCTACAGGGCAGATGCAGGAAGTCGCCTCTGGGTTTGGTAAGCCTTACTATCTGCTGTTAGATAGCGTGCATAACACCTTGTACGTCACGGAGCAAGAGGGCAACCTCGTTTCCAAAGTCCGCTTGTAATTATAAAACTTGCACACCTTAACCGTTTTAATTTAAAACGCTAGTATCAACATTCTTTAATTTTTTACAGTATTCTGAGAGATTAAAAAATAGTAGCGTCTATACATTGTAACCACATAACAGGAGACCCTAAAAGTCAGAGTTCTCGAAGGCGATGCACCGTGGCTGGCAAGTCGGCAGCTAAACGAATCTGTTGATTCGGGCGACT